>NZ_JBXWRY010000006.1:0-117634 GCF_059613135.1 Ruegeria sp. BHSB196 | reverse complement strand
ATCGCGCTCGAGATGGGGCTGCGGACTCTGGCCGCCAACCCCGAGATCCGCCTGGCGCTGAACATGTCGGCCAGATCCATCGGCTATTCACGCTGGTCGCGCGTGCTCGACAAGGCGCTGAAACGCGCGCCCGACCTGGGTGAACGGCTGATCCTGGAAATCACCGAGCCTTCGGCCATGCTGGTGCCGGAGCTGGTGGTCGAATTCATGGACCGGCTGCAACCGCAGGGCATCGCCTTTGCCCTCGACGACTACGGCTCCAGCAGTTTCAGCTTTCGTCATTTCCGGGATTTCCTGTTCGACGCCGCCAAGATCGACGGGCAGTTCGTGCGCGGCGTCAGCCGGGACCCCGACAATCAGGCGCTGATCCGCGCGCTGATCGCCGTGGCGCGCGAATTCGACATCCTAGTGACTGCCGAATCGGTCGAGGCGCGCGAAGATGCGGAGTTCCTGATCGGCTGCGGCATCGACTGTCTGCAGGGATTCCTGTTCGGCGCGCCGACGCTCAACCCGCCATGGAGGATGGAAAACCGCGCCAGCGCCAGAGCTTAGACGTCGCCACCGCCTGCGCTTTGCCGCCATTTGGGCGGGGTGAGACAAGCTGACCGTTGCTGCAACTGCAGCATTACGTTATGGCAGGGGGCATTGGAGCGGGGATCGTGAGGCGCTCTCAACGTTGCGGGCTTGACCCGACGACCTGCGCCGTCAAATTTCCCGAACGACTATGACGGTAAAGGATCGACCACATGACCAACGTAGTAATCGCATCCGCCGCGCGGACCGGTGTCGGCAGTTTCGGCGGCTCTTTTGCGAACACCCCCGCACATGATCTGGGCGCCGCCGTGCTGGAAGCCGTGGTGGAACGCGCCGGCGTGGACAAAGCCGAAGTCAGCGAGACCATCATGGGCCAGGTTCTGACCGCCGCGCAGGGCCAGAACCCCGCCCGCCAGGCGCATATCAACGCCGGGCTACCGCAGGAAAGCGCGGCCTGGGGCATCAACCAGGTCTGCGGCTCGGGCCTACGCGCCGTGGCGCTGGGGGCGCAGCACATCCAGCTGGGCGATGCCGAGATCGTCTGTGCCGGCGGCCAGGAGAACATGACCCTGTCGCCCCATGCCGCCGCGCTGCGGGCCGGCCACAAGATGGGCGACATGAAATACATCGACACGATGATCCGCGACGGGCTGTGGGACGCCTTCAACGGCTATCACATGGGCCAGACCGCCGAGAACGTGGCCGAGAAATGGCAGATCAGCCGCGATCAGCAGGACGAATTCGCCGTGGCCAGCCAGAACAAGGCCGAAGCCGCGCAGAAGGCCGGCAAGTTCAAGGACGAGATCGTCCCCTTCACCATCAAGACCCGCAAGGGCGACATCGTGATGGACAGCGACGAATACATCCGTCACGGCGCCACCATCGAGGCGATGCAGAAACTGCGCCCGGCCTTCACCAAGGACGGCACCGTGACCGCGGCCAATGCCTCGGGACTGAACGACGGCGCGGCGGCAACGCTGCTGATGTCGGCCGAGAATGCCGAGAAGCGCGGGATCGAACCGCTGGCCCGCATCGCGTCTTATGCGACCGCCGGTCTGGACCCGTCGATCATGGGTGTCGGGCCGATCTATGCCTCGCGCAAGGCGCTGGAAAAGGCCGGATGGAAGGTCGAGGATCTGGACCTGATCGAGGCCAACGAAGCTTTTGCCGCACAGGCCTGCGCGGTCAACAAGGACATGGGCTGGGATCCCGAGATCGTGAACGTGAACGGCGGCGCCATCGCCATCGGCCACCCGATCGGCGCCAGCGGTGCGCGGGTTCTGAACACGCTGCTGTTCGAGATGAAGCGCCGCGACGCCAAGAAAGGTCTGGCGACGCTTTGCATCGGCGGCGGCATGGGCGTGGCGCTCTGCGTGGAGCGCGACTGAATGGTGCGCCACCGGCCATAGACAAAAGGCGCTTTTGGGCGCCTTTTTCTTTGCCTGGCCGCACGGGCTGCCGCCGCGACACTTTTTGCCTGAGTCGCAAGTGAATAGGTCACGAAACAATATTGCGCATGCGCAGCATAGTTTGTAGCAAGATTATCAAGCCAAATGAATCGGAGGACTCCTCAATGGCACGTACAGCACTCGTCACCGGCGGCTCCCGCGGTATCGGCGCAGCAATTTCCAAGGCGCTCAAGGCCGAAGGATACAACGTCGCCGCCACCTATGCGGGCAACGACGAAGCTGCGAAGAAATTCACCGAGGAAACCGGCATCGCCACCTACAAGTGGAACGTCGGCGACTATGAAGAATCCAAGGCGGGCATCGCCAAGGTCGAGGCCGAGATCGGCCCGATCGACGTGGTGGTGGCGAATGCCGGCATCACCCGCGATGCGCCGTTCCACAAGATGACCCCCGAGATGTGGCAGCAGGTGATCGACACCAACCTGACCGGCGTGTTCAACACCGTTCATCCGGTCTGGCCGGGCATGCGCGAGCGGGGGTTCGGCCGGGTGATCGTCATCAGTTCGATCAACGGCCAGAAAGGCCAGTTCGGTCAGGTCAACTATGCCGCGACCAAGGCCGGCGATCTGGGCATCGTGAAATCCCTGGCGCAGGAAGGCGCGGCCAAGGGCATCACCGCCAACGCCATCTGCCCCGGCTACATCGCCACCGAGATGGTGATGGCGGTTCCGGAAAAGGTGCGCGAGATGATCATCGGCCAGATCCCCGCCGGCCGTCTGGGCGAGCCCGAAGAGATCGCCCGCTGCGTCGTGTTCCTGGCCTCGGACGACTCGCAGTTCATCAACGGCTCGACCATCTCGGCCAACGGCGCGCAGTTCTTCCACTGAAGCGGATCCAGTTCAACGAGTCGGGCCGGCCCCTTGGGACCGGCCCTTCTTTCATCCCGTAAGAACGCGCGCGCTGCGCTCAGCGGGAACCGAAAATCCAGCGCAGCGCCGATTTCAGGGCTTTGCCGCGCTCCTCATGCGCCCGTTGAAAGGCGCATCTTGCGGCGGGATTGGTGGTCATCTCGATCATGTCGCATCTCCTTTCGCATCAGCCTGTCTTGACTTGATACAAACATGACGGTTGTTTTGTCGGACGACAAACGAGAGTTTTCGACGCTTCAGTTCAGGAAATCTTAACCGACATGAGCGACCGCCTGCCACCCCTGACCGCGCTCCGCGCCTTTGACGCCGCCGCCCGGCACATGTCCTTTGCCAAGGCCGCCGACGAGCTGAACGTGACCCCGGCGGCGTTGTCGTTTCAGATCAAGTCGCTGGAGGAGCATCTGGGCCAGCCCCTGTTCCGCCGCCTGAACCGGGCCGTCGAACTGACCGAGGCCGGCCGGACGCTGGCGCCCGGCGCGGCGGAGGGGTTCTCCACCCTGCAAGCCGCCTGGGCGGCGACGCGGCGTCTGCTGGACAACACCACGCTTACGGTCACTGCAGGCCCGGCGCTGACCGCGAAATGGCTGGCGCCGCGGATCTATGAATTCGCCCGCGCCCATCCCGAGATCGACCTGCGGTTTTCCGCAACGCTGCGCAACATGGACCTGGAGCGCGACGACGTGGATGTGGCGATCCGGTTCGGCTATGGCCAGGACGACGGGCTGTATTCGGTGCCGGTCCGCAAGGAGTGGCTGACGCCGGTCATGACCCCGGACCTGGCCGAGCGGTTTCCGACACCGGAAAGCCTGATCGACGCGCCGCTGATCCATGACGACTCCATCAGCTTCCTGCGCCCGGCCTGCGACTGGCCGACATGGTTCCGGGCCGTCGGCATCGACTTCACCCCGACTCACGGCGCGCATTTCTCGCATGCCGACCACGCCATCGACGCGGCGGTGGCAGGTGTGGGCGTTGCGCTTGGCCGGCGCCCGATGATCCTCAAGGACATGATGGAGGGCCGCTTGGTCGCGCCCTTCAAGGTCGCCATCGAAACCCAGGCGCGGTTCCGGTTCCTGTGCCTGCCCGGCGCCGAGAAACGCCCGCAGATCGCCGCCTTCCGCGACTGGTTTCTTGCGGAGATCGAGAAGACCGCGCATATCTCGGACGAGTTCAGAATCATCCCGGTCGAGGACATCTCTCCCGCATGACCCAATCCCGCGCTACCGTGATCGGCTTTGTCGCCGTATTGCTCTGGTCACTGCTGGCCCTGTTCACGGTCGGCTCGGCGCCCACGCCGCCGCTGTTGCTCAACGCGGTCTGTTTCAGCATCGGCGGGGTGCTGGGCCTGATCTGGACGTGGCGCAGCGGCGGTCTGGCCCAGCTGCGCCGCGTGCGCTGGGTGGTCTATCTGTTCGGGGCCCTGGGTCTGTTCGGGTATCATGCGCTGTATTTCTCGGCCCTGCGCATGGCACCGGCGGCCGAGGCCGGGTTGATCGCCTATCTCTGGCCGTTGCTGATCGTGCTGTTTTCCGGCCTGCTGCCCGGCGAGACCCTGCGCGCCGGGCACCTGTTTGGCGCGGTTCTGGGGTTCTCCGGGGCGGCTCTGATCATCCTGGGCGGCGGTGCGGGATTTCAGGCCCAGTATCTGCCGGGCTACGGGCTGGCGCTGCTCTGCGCCCTGACCTGGTCGGGCTATTCCGTCCTGTCGCGCCGGGTCGGAAAGACGCCCACCAGTTCGGTCGCCGTCTTTTGCATCCTGACGGCCGTCGCATCGTGGATACTGCACCTGAGCGTCGAGGAAACGCTATGGCCCGGCACTGCCATCGGCTGGGCATCGATCCTGGCGCTGGGGCTGGGGCCGGTCGGCCTGGCGTTCTACGTGTGGGATATCGGGGTCAAGCACGGCGACATCCAGATCCTCGGCACCAGCTCCTATGCCGCGCCGCTGTTGTCCACCCTTGTGCTGGTTCTGGTCGGAATCGCGGCGCCGTCCTGGACGCTGGCGATCGCCGCCCTCCTGATCACCGGCGGTGCCGCGATTGCGGCACGCGCCAGCCTCAAACCTTAGTTCGAAAGCCGTTCGATCTCTTCTTTCAGTTTGAGCTTCTGTTTCTTCAGTTGAGCGATGTGGAGATCATCGATGCCGGGAGAGCGCTGGGCTTCTTCTACTTCGAGACTGAGGTTTGCATGTTTCTTTTTCAGTTCGGCCAGATGTGCGCTCACGCTCATGGCGATCCTCCTTCTCTGAATTGTGAACGGCCCAAGTTGAGCATATCCGTCCCGGCCTGTCACGCCGCAACAGCACAAATTCTGTCACAAAACCTACAAATTCGGCTGAACACGGCCTAGGGTTTGCCGGGCCAGGGCATCGCCGCAGCGGCGCGCAGAACCGCGGCGATTTCGGGGGTGTAGTGATCCTCGTTGCGCAGGTGGCGGTCGCCGCGGTGGAGAATCACGGGGGCGTGCAGGCGGAACGGCGCCCGCCCGTCTTTTCGCGCCCGCAGGAGAACCAGATCGGGCGCGCGGCCGGCCCGCGCCGAAAGGGGCAGGATTTCGACCGAACCCAGCCGGCCGTCGCAGGCGGCCAGCATCTCGGGCAGGCGGTCGGCCCGCTGGATCATGTGCAGAAAGCCGCGCGGAGCGAGGCGGCGCGCCGCGACATCGACCCAGACCGGCAACGGCGTTTGCTCGCTGAGGGCGGCCTGGCGTCCCCGGTCCGTGGCCGGGCTGTGCGCGCCCGGCCGGTAATAGGGCGGGTTGGCGATGACATGATCGAACCGGCGCTGGCGCATCCCGGTCGGAAGATGGGACAGGTCGGCCTCGACCACGGTCAGCGACACGTCGTTTTCCTGGGCGTTCCGCCGGGCCAGTACGGCATAATCGGGCTGCAACTCGACCCCGGTCAGAGAGAGCCCCCCGACCCGCGCCGCCAGACACAGGATCGCGGCACCGGCGCCGCATCCGAGTTCGAGCACGGATTGCCCCGGCCTGGCCGGTACGCTGGCGGCCAGAAACACCGGATCGACGCCCGCGCGATAGCCCCGGACCGGTTGCCACAGGCGGATCCGACCTCCTAGAAAGTCGTTGCAAGTCAACTGGTTGTCGGAAAACCCGGTCATCAGGCAAGAGGTATGTCGTTGTCCTTCATCACCCGCAGGGCGCGGTCGAAATCCTCGGCGCGCACCAGCAGCCGCCGCGGGAAGATTCCGATGCCGCCTTCGAGGATGCTCATATTTACGTCCATCTCAAAGCAGTCTATATCCTCGCCTTCAAGAAGGGCGGAGGCGAAGGCCATGACGGTCGGGTCGGTGCTGCGCAGAAGCTCTTTCATGGGGATGGATGTAAGGGCAAGGCGGGGCGGGAGTCGAGCCTTGTGTCGGGAGTGTGATGAACATCAGCGCGAGGGCGAAACCGCAAGAACGTCTGGCCGACATCCTGGCCGGCGAGATGGAGGCCGTGAACGATCTGATCCGCCTGCGCATGGCCTCGGATCACGCGCCGCGCATTCCCGAAGTGACCGCGCATCTGGTCGAGGCGGGCGGCAAACGCCTGCGGCCGATGCTGACCCTCGCGGCGGCGCGGATGTTCGGATATGCCGGCGAGCATCACATTCGTCTGGCCGCAACGGTCGAGTTCATCCACACCGCGACCCTGCTGCATGACGACGTGGTGGACGAAAGCGCGCAGCGGCGCGGGCGGCCCACCGCGAACCTGCTGTGGGACAACAAGAGTTCGGTCCTGGTGGGCGACTACCTGTTTTCGCGCAGCTTCCAGCTGATGGTCGAGACCGGTTCGCTGCGGGTGCTCGACATCCTGTCCAACGCCTCGGCCACGATCGCCGAGGGCGAAGTGCTGCAGATGACCGCGGCCAGCGATCTCAGGACCGACGAGGCGGTGTATCTGCAGGTGGTGCGCGGCAAGACCGCGGCGCTGTTTTCGGCCGCGACCGAAGTGGGCGGCGTGATCGCCGGAGCATCCGACGACCAGGTGCAGGCGCTGTTCGACTATGGCGACGCGCTGGGGATCGCGTTCCAGATCGCGGACGACCTGCTGGATTATCAGGGCGACAGCAAGACGACCGGCAAGAACGTCGGGGACGATTTCCGCGAACGCAAGCTGACCCTGCCGGTGATCAAGGCCGTGGCGCAGGCCACGGCCGAGGAGCGCGCATTCTGGGAGCGCACGATCGAGAAAGGGCGGCAGCAGGACGGCGATCTGGATCACGCGCTGGCGCTGATGAACAGATACGGCACGCTGGAGGCGACCCGCGCCGATGCCAATGGCTGGGCCGACAAGGCCAAGCGGGCGCTGGATGCGCTGCCGGATCATGAAATCCGCACGCTGCTGCGCGACCTGGCCGACTACGTGGTGTCGCGGCTCAATTGAGCAGCGTCGCACGGCACCACCAATCCGGATGCGCCGCACCGATGTCGTAGGCCGCCCGATGCGCGGCCTCCATCGACGGGTAGAGCGCGAAACAGGTCGAGCCCGATCCCGACATGCGCGCCAGCATGGCCTGGGCGGTCCGGTTCAGCTCATCGAGAACAAGCGCGATGTCCTGCGCGACCTCCGTCGCGGGGGGCTCGAGGTCGTTGCGCTGTGCGCGCAGCCAGCCGGCGCAATCGGCAGGGGTTGCGAACTCCGGGATCCGATCCGGCATCGGGGGGTTCTCGCGGGATGCCAGCGCCTTGAACACCGGGGCGGTCGGCACCGGCACGCCGGGATTGACCAGCAGCGCCGGCAGGGATGGCAAGGCAATCGGCGCGAGCCTGTCGCCGATCCCCCGCATCCGCGCGGCCTGCGCCATGAGGCAGACGGGAACATCGGCGCCCAAAGACAGGGGAACTGCGTCGGGCAACGCAGTCCGGTCCGCCAGCGCCCGCAGGGTCGCGGCGGCGTCCGACGAGCCGCCGCCGATGCCGGCGCCGTGCGGCAGAACCTTGGTCAAGTGAATCCGGCCGGTCCAGTCGACCGCCCTGGCCGCTTTCCAGACCAGGTTGCGATGGTCCACGGGCACGCCTTTCGCGTGCTCTCCCGTGACCTTCAGCGACAATTCCGGCCCGGGGAAAAATTCCAGACGGTCGCCGATATCGGCGAAGACCACCAGCGAGTCCAGCAGGTGATAGCCGTCTTCGCGTTGGCCGGTGACGTGCAGGGTCAGGTTGATCTTGGCGGGGGCAAAGCCCTCAACCATCGGTGGCGACCTTCAGCGGTTCCGCCCCTTCCTCGACCAGCACGGCGTCCAGCCCGATCTCCAGCTTGCGGCGGATACGGTCGGGATCGGCCTCGCCATCCGTGTCTTCTGGGTCGATGAAGGACAGCGCGCGCTTCCACTGGAATTCGGCCTCGCGTTCGCGACCGACCGCCCAGTAGACATCGCCAAGGTGATCGTTCACGACCGGGTCGATGGGCATGAGTTCCACCGCCCGCTCCATGTGGCCCACGGCCTCGTCGTAGCGGCCGAGGCGGAACAGAACCCAGCCGAGGCTGTCGACGATGTACCCGCTGTCCGGGCGCGCCTCGACCGCGCGCTGGATCATTTCCAGCGCCTCGTCGAGCTTTTCGCGCCGCTCGACCAGCGAATACCCCAGATAGTTCAGCACCTGCGGCTGATCCGGGCTGAGTTCCAGGGCGGCGCGGAAATCGGCCTCGGCCCGGTCCCATTGCTTGAGCCGTTCGTGGCAGATACCGCGCGCATAATACAGGAACCACTGGCCGCCCGAGCCCTCCTCGGTCAGCGCCAAGGCCGTGTCATAGGCGGCGATGGCCTCGGCATATTGCTCCTGCTGCCGCAGGAGGTCTCCGAGGGAGCTGTGCACGACCGGCAAATCCGGGTAGTCCTGCGCCAACTTCTCAAGCACTTCGATGGCGGCGTCGGGTTTCGCCGCCCGGCGCAGCGCCTCGGCCCGGCCCAGTTCGGCGGCGTGATAGTCGGGACCGTCGCGCGGCACCATCTTGTAGGTCTCGACGGAGAGTTCGTACTGGCCCAGCTCATCGAGCAATTCGGCGCTGAGAAGAAGGGCGTCGATGTGATCGGGCCGCAGGAAACTGGCCGTGCGCGAATACACCAGCACATAGTCGTCGGCGGCTTCGTTGTTCAGTGCCGCACCGATGGTGAAGAACACCTCGGCCATGCCATCGACGGGCGAGCGCACATGGGTGAAGGGCAGCTTTTCCCCCGCCGCCAGCTGGTCCTGGATCCGGGTCAGCGCCGGGTCGGCGCGGGAACCGAAGACATCCTGAAGCGACTGCAGGGCGGCATCGTTGCGGTCGAGCTGCGACAGAACCTCGGCCCGCGCCATGGCCGCGCGGCGGGACATGCGCGAGACCTGGCCATCGTCGGCGGCGAAGATTTCCTCCGCGCCCTCGTAGTCGCCCACGGACGCCAGGGCCATCGCCTTGTGGTAGCGGGCAAAGTCGCGCAGTCCGTTTTGCTGGGCGACCTTGTCGAACTGTTCCAGCGCCATCGAGACCGAGCCGTTGCCCATATGCGCCCAGGCGGTCACGAGCCCGTCCACCAGCGGGCCGATGCCCAGTGTCTCGGGGTCGCGCGCCAGGATGTCGTCATACCGGCCCTGGGCGACGAGGTTCGCCACCACGACCATATGGGCGACCTGGCTGCGCAGGCCCATCCCCTCCATCTCCTCCGCGACCGGAAAGGCGCGATCCAGCCGGCCCAGCGACAGTTGGGCCAGCACCACGTTTTCCATCAGGGCGGGATTGGACGGGTCCAGCGCAAGCGCGCGGATATAGAACTGGGCCGCGGCGGCGTAGTCGGTGCGGTACACCGCCTGACGGCCGGCCAGATAGGCACCGGCAACCGAGTCTGCCGACACGTGGGACGGGATGGCCAGAGCCGCAGCAAGTACGGCACCCGCCGCATGTCGTAACAGGGATATCACCGAGATCCTGCCTTTTTCTCCTTGACTGCGGAACAAGCTAGGGCCTCGGGCCGAAAGAGGCAATGGCAGAGCCGTCACGACTCTGCCAGTATCCGGTTTCCCGCTTACATGTTGGGATAGTTCGGCCCGTCGCCGCCCTGCGGCGTGGTCCAGGTGATGTTCTGGCTGGGATCCTTGATGTCGCAGGTCTTGCAGTGCACGCAGTTCTGGAAGTTGATGACGAACCGCGCCCCGTCGTCATCCTCGACCACCTCATAGACGCCGGCCGGGCAATAGCGCTGCGCGGGTTCGTCAAAGCGCGGCAGGTTGACCTTGACCGGCACCTCCGGGTCGGTCAGGTGCAGGTGGCAGGGCTGGCTTTCCTCGTGGTTGGTCATCGCGAAGGACACGTTGGTCAGGCGATCGAACGACAGGGTGCCGTCCGGCTTGGGATAGTCGATGGGCTGGTGCTTGCTGGCCTCCTCGGTCGCCTCGGCATCGGTCTTGCCATGGCCCAGCGTTCCGAACAGCGAAAAGCCCAGCGTGTTGGTCCACATGTCGAGACCGCCGAGGACCAGCGACGGGATCATGCCCCACTTGGACCACATCGGCTTGACGTTGCGGACCTTTTTCAGGTCGCGGCCGATCGGACCGTTGCGCACCTCGGTTTCGTAGGCGGTCAGCTCGTCGCCCGAGCGATCGGCCTGGATCGCCGCATAGGCCGCTTCGGCCGCGGCTTTGCCCGACAGCATCGCGTTGTGGTTGCCCTTGATGCGCGGCACGTTGACCATGCCCGCCGAGCAGCCCAGCAGCGCCACGCCCGGCGCCACCAGTTTCGGCAGCGACTGATAGCCGCCTTCGGTGATCGCCCGCGCGCCATAGGCGACGCGCTTGCCGCCCTTGAGCAGGTCGGCCACCATCGGGTGATGCTTGAACCGCTGGAACTCCATGTAGGGATACAGGTACGGGTTCCTGTAGTTCAGGTGCACCACGAAACCCACATAGACCTGATTGTTTTCAAGGTGGTAGATGAACGACCCGCCCCCGGCATTGCCGTTCAGCGGCCAGCCCATGGTGTGGGTGACGGTGCCCTCGCGGTGCTTGGCCGGGTCGATCTCCCAGATCTCCTTCATGCCGATGCCGTATTTCTGCGGCTGCTTTCCGGCCTGCAGGTCGTATTTGGCGATGACTTCCTTGGACAGCGACCCGCGAACGCCTTCGGACAGGAACACGTACTTGCCGTGCAGTTCCATGCCCGGCTCATAGGACGGCCCCGGCGTGCCGTCGGGGTTCTTGCCGAATTCGCCGGCGACCACGCCCTTGACCTCGCCGTTCTCGCCATAGACCAGTTCCGAACAGGACATGCCCGGAAACACCTCGACCCCCAGCTCTTCGGCCTGTTCGGCCATCCACCGGCAGACGTTGCCCATCGAGACGATGTAGTTGCCGTGGTTGTTCATCAGCGGCGGCATCGGCCAGTTCGGGATGCGGATCTGGCCCGCCTCGCCCAGCATGTAGAAATTGTCTTCGGTCACGGGCGTGTTGAGCGGTGCGCCCTTTTCCTTCCAGTCGGGGATCAGCGCATCCAGACCGCAGGGATCCAGCACCGCGCCCGACAGGATATGCGCGCCGACCTCGGACCCCTTTTCGAGCACGACCACGTTCAGATCGGCGTCGAGCTGTTTCAATCGGATGGCCGCGGACAGGCCAGCCGGGCCTGCGCCGACGATCACAACGTCATATTCCATCGCTTCGCGTTCTATTTCGGCCATCGCGGGCTCCTTCGCTGACTTTCCGAATTGGCGCTCTCAACGCATGATCGGCGCAATTTTGTTTCACGGCTGATTACCCGGTGTCAAAGTCCCGGGTCAATCGAAACACGGCGTAAAACCGCTGCAATGCGGCATATCAGTCTTCTGGCGCGTCACCCATCAGGTATCTGGGGCCGCTTCCTTTTGATTTTGCCCGGTCGTCGGGATTGTAAAGGGCGCATTTCGGCAGGCTGAGACAGCCGCAGCCGATGCACCCGTCCAGATTGTCGCGCAGCCGCACCAGCGTGTCGATTCGCTGATCCAGATGCGCGCGCAAGCCCTTGCTGATCCGTTTCCAGTCCTGCGGCGTCGGAGTCCGGTTTCCCGGCAACCCGGCCAGAACCTCGCGGATTTCCGGCAGGGACAGGCCGAATTGCTGCGCGATCATCACGAAGCTGAGGCGCCGGATGTCGGCGCGCTGGTAACGGCGTTGCCCACCCGGATTGCGCCAGGGCGAAATAAGGCCCTGCGCCTCGTAGTAGCGGATCGCTGAAACGGCCAGCCCCGTGCGCCGGGCCAGCGCGCCGATTGACAGCCCTTCGGACGGCGCCATGACGTGCTCCGAAAATCTCTTGACCTGAAGTTAGGTTTAGAAATTACGGTGAGTCGAAACAAGCGAAAAGGAGACAGCATGACCGCCACCCTTGAACATACCAACTTCACCGTCCGCGACCCCAGGGCGACCGCCGCTTGGATGCAGGATGTGTTCGGCTGGAAAACACGGTGGGAAGGGCCGGCCATCGCCGGCGGCTTCACCGTGCATGTCGGCAGCACCCACACCTATCTCGCGCTCTACGCGCCCGACGATCCCAAACCCGCGACCGAGAGCAGCTACGATACCGTCGGGGGCCTCAATCACGTCGGCGTTCTGGTCGAAGACCTGGATGCTGTCGAAACGAAAGTGCGCGCGGCCGGGTTCGAACCGCGCAGCCACGCGGATTACGAGCCGGGACGACGGTTCTATTTCGACGATGACAACGGCATCGAATTCGAGGTCGTCGCCTACGACTAGGCCGTATTCCGCGCGCGCAAATCCCGTGGCCCCTTGCAATTTGCCCGCTATTTGGTTCAGGTATCCATGAAACCAACTTGTCGCCCCGGCGCATCGCGCGGCGGGGCGAAGCAATTTTGTTACGTGGGTTACGAACGATGGAAAAGATTCCGATGACGCCTGCGGGCTTTGCTGCGCTTGAGGCCGAGTTGAAAAAGCTGAAGACCGAGGAACGCCCGGCGATCATTCGCGCCATCGCCGAGGCGCGCGAGCATGGCGACCTGTCCGAAAACGCCGAATACCATTCGGCGCGCGAAAAACAGTCGTTCATCGAGGGCCGGATCAAGGAACTGGAAGGCATCCTGTCGCGGGCCGACGTGATCGACCCGAAAAGGCTGTCCGGCCCCATCAAGTTCGGGGCGCGGGTCACGCTGGTGGACGAGGATACCGACGAGGAACGAACCTGGCAGATCGTGGGCGAGCACGAGGCGAATATCGAGGCCGGGCTGCTGAACGTCAAATCGCCCATCGCGCGGGCCCTGATCGGCAAGGACGAAGGCGACAGTGTCGAGGTTCGCACGCCCGGCGGGCTGCGGTCCTATGAAATCCTGACCATCCAGTATTCCTGACGGGGCCTGACCGATGTCGGAGCCCAAACCGGAAAAGAAGTCGGACAGGCCGACCTCGCTGGGCATCTATGACCGGCCGCAATGGCCGGCGATCACCGGCATCGAGATTGCCGCCATCGTGCTCAGCCTGATCTGGCTGGTGGTTTCGGTCGTCTTCATCGTGTTGCCGCGCGATGCGGGAAGCAGCGGGTTCCTGGTGGTGATGCTGGCCGTGTTCATGCCAGTCGCGATGATCTGGGTGGCAGCCACGGCGATGCGGGCCAGCCGGGTCATGCGCGAGGAGAGCCAGCGCCTGCAGACCGCCATCGACGCGATCCGCAACGCCTATGTCCTGCAGCAGCAGCGCGCGGCCATCGCGCAGGAACCTTCGGTCACGCGCAAGCTGGACGAGATCGTGGCGGCGGCGAAAAAGGCCGAAACCACGCTGGCCACGTTTTCGACATCGCGGGGAAACATGCCGCGCAAGGCGGTCCCGGAACCGGACCGCTCGGTGCCGAGGGGCGAGCAGGCGGCGCTGGAACTGGGCACGCCGGCCGAGGCCCTGGCGCCGCCGCTGGCGACCGAAGACTTCATCCGCGCGCTGAACTTTCCGGAAACGGCCGAGGATACCGAGGGCTTTGCCGCCCTGCGCCGCGCGCTCAAGGATCGAAAGGCGGCGCAACTGATCCAGGCATCGCAGGACGTTCTGACCCTGCTGAGCCAGGAGGGCATCTATATGGACGACCTCAAGCCCGACCTGGCGCGACCCGAAATCTGGCGCCAGTTCGCGCAGGGCACCCGAGGCCGCGCGATTGCCGCCCTGGGCGGGATTCGGGACCGGTCGTCGCTGGCCCTGACCGCCGGGCGCATGAAACAGGATCCGATTTTTCGCGATGCGGCGCATCATTTCCTGCGCCGCTTCGATCAGATGTTCTCCGCGTTCGAGCCGGACGCGAGCGATGCGGATATCGCGGCGCTGGCCGATACCCGCACGGCGCGGGCGTTCATGCTGCTGGGAAGGGTGGCCGGCACTTTCGACTGAGCGATCGCGTCAGGATGCCGCGACCGGTTCGACGGTCCAGCGCATCCGGGTGGCTTTCCGAAACCCGAAGACATGCCGCAACGGGCCGGTCTCTTCCTCTCCGACCGGGCTGAACCCCTGGCGTTCGTACAGGGCGCGGGCGCGCGGGTTGGTGTCGATCACATCCAACTGAACCTCGCGCAATCCCGCCGAGGCCGCCTCGGACTTGATCGCGCCGAGCAGCGCGGTTCCGACGCCCTTGCCACGGGCCTCGGCGGCGACGAAGATCCCGTCCATCTGAAAGACACCGGGCTGAAGCTCGCGTTCCAGAACGCTCAGGATCGGGCCGCGCCAGAGCGGGCCGAACCACCCATAGACCTGCGCGAGATCCCGCAGGGTGCCGGCGACAAGGGCGCCCTCGGCGGTCTTGAAACCCGCAAGCCCCAGCATCCGCCCATCCCCGTCGCGGGCGACCAAGGCGAAGTCGGGGTTCAGGACGCGGGCGAAAAAGGCCCGCGCGCGGGTGCCCTGCCCCATCACCTTGCCCAGCTTCGCGGAAAACGCCTGCCAGAACAGCTCCGCCACCTGATCGCGTTCCACGTCCCGGAATCCGCGTGTGACGGTGACGGTCAATGCCCGAAACTCCCGTACGGAATGAACCGGACGGGATCGCCGGGACGAATGTGGCGTTCTCCGTCTTCGATCTCGGCCAGGCCCTCGGCCCAGCTGAGACCGCTGATCCGGCCGGAACCTTCCGAGCGGAACACCTCGACACGGCCATCGCGCACCCGCGCCCTCAGATATTCGCGGCGGCCCGGTTTCTTGCGCTTTTCGAAGGCGGCGGGCAGGTCGAAGCCCTGCGGTGCGCGCCAGTCCTCGCCGGCCAGCACGCCCATTGCCGGACGCGCGAAGATCAGGGTGCAGACCATGGCCGCGACCGGATTGCCCGGCAGCCCGAAGACCGGCGTGCCGTTCCAGACGCCCAGCGCCAGGGGGCGTCCGGGTTTCAGGGCGATGCGCCATTCCTGCATCGCGCCCGCTTCGCGCAGCAGCGCCGACACATGGTCTTCGTCACCCGCCGACGCACCGCCGCTGGTCAGGATCACGTCCGCACCGGCCGCAGCCGCATCCAGCCGCGCCTTCAGCGTGTCGCGATCGTCCGGCACCCGGCCCATGTCCAGGGTCGCGTAGCCGAAGCGGCCCGCCATCGCGAGAAGCATCGGACGGTTGGCGTCAAAGATCTGCCCGGGCGCAGCGGGTTGCCCCGGCTCCACCAGTTCGTCGCCGGTGGACAGGACGGCGACGCGCAACTGCTTGCGCACGGGGATTTCGGCAATGCCGATGGCGGAAAGCAGCGCCAGATCTGCCGGCGTCAGCTTCCGGCCCCGGCTGAGGGCAACCGCACCTTCGGCCACATCCTCGCCCGCATCGCGCGTATTGGCCCCGCGCTTGAGCGGACCGCGAAAGGCGATATGGCCGTCCGCGACAGTCACATCCTCTTCCAGAATCACCGTATCAACACCCGCAGGCAGGGCGGCGCCGGTCAGGACGCGGAGGGCGCTGCCCTCGGGGACCGTGCCCGCAAAGGCGATACCGGCCGCCGCGCGCCCCGGAAGCAGCGGCAGGACATGGTCGCCCTCGGGATAGCCGCCCGCGAACCCGTACCCGTCCACGGCGGTGTTGGGCAGCGGCGGGTTGGAGCGGCGGGCGATCACGTCCTCGGCCAGCACCCGTCCGGACGCCTGCGCCAGGGCGACGGTTTCGACGCCGACAACCGGGGTCAGCCGCTGGCGCAACATCGCCAGCGCATCATCGACGGGCGTCCAGTTCACCCCGGCAGGCAGGGCGAAGCAGTCGTTTTTGAGCGGCGGCGGCGCGATGTCCGGCTTGTTCCCTGTCACACCCAAGATCCATCCTTCCTCTGGCGCGCTGACATCCAGCAGTTGTCCCAATTCCTGAGGCGGAAGCCGCGCCAGAGTCAAGGCGACCCGTTGCACCTGCCATGCGTCCTTGATCCGGCCCTTCGGAGCGGCGCCCAGCGTCAGGGACGGCCAGATCTCGACGAAGGCGACGGGGGTGTGCAGCGGCTCGAACGGCCAGACGGACACCTGCCCGGCAAACCGGCGGCGCAGGCGGGCCAGCACCGGCAGGCCCATCATCACCTGGCTGCCGACCGCGCCCGCGCCGGCCAGTTGCCAGCAGGTAAAACTGCCCTTTGCCAGGGTTTCGACCGCGCGCCTGTCCGGAAACGGGTTTTGGTAGCCGTCCTTGCGGCGCGGCAGGCCGTCGATGTCGCGCTTGAGACCGTTGGCCCAGAACGGACCTTTGCCGCCAAACCGGCGGTTGATCTCACCCGCCAGGTCAAAGCGGTTGTTGGCCCTCGGCGCATCCTTGATCCGCGCTTCGAACCAATCCCACAGGGCCAGGGGGTCATCGCGCCCGGTCAGTGCGCGGGCGAAACCCGCAGGATAGCCGAACGGGAAATCGAAGCCCAGAATCAGCCGCCGACCGGCCGCGATCTCGGCTTGGATCAGGGAGGCAAGCCAGGTTTCCGCCTGGGTCCGGTTGCGCAGATAGACGGGTTCGTCCGCCCTGCCCTGCCGCGCCACACAGGCCCAGATGGCATCCTTGCGCGGCCGCGGGCCGGTGTCGTTCCCGCCGGACCAGTCCACCATCGCGAAGGTCTGGAATGGGGTCAAAGACCCACCTGCTCCAGCACGAAATCCGCGATCGTCCCGGCGTCGTTCAGATCGAAGACCGGCCGGTCCAGATCCAGCGGGGTATCGCTGGCCACGGCGCGGATGGTCTCGTCCCACCGCGCGATCAGGTCGTTTCCGGGCTCGGCCCGATACGCTTCGATCTTGGGGTGGCGGGCGGTCTTGTAGCCTTCGATCAGCACCAGATCGACCGGGGACAACCGCGCCAGCAGATCCGGCAGCGGCGGTTCCGGCGCGCCGCGCAGCTCCTGCATCAGCGCGACCCGGTATTGCGAGGCCAGCAGCACCTCATGCGCACCGGCCTGCCGGTGGCGGAAGCTGTCGCGTCCGGGATGGTCGATGTCAAAGGAATGATGCGCGTGCTTGATGGTCGAAACCGAATAGCCCCGTCCGGTGATCTCGGCCACCAGCCGCTCCATGAGCCCGGTCTTGCCGGCGTTCTTCCAGCCGGTGACGCCGTAGATCCTCATGCCTCCTCCAGAAGCTTTTCGGCCAGGTTCAGATCCTCGGGCGTGTTGACGTTAAAGAACGGGTCGAACCGGCCCACCGGAAACAGCGCCTCGCGCCCGTTGTGCCGGTCGGTCCAGACCACCACCTTTCGCAGCCCCGCGTTCAGGGCCGAGCGCAGATCGTCCCGCAGCGCCACCGGCCAGAGACCGAACGTGGGATGGCGGTTGACCTTGCCACGCCCGCCGGATTTCAGCTCTTCGCCGGTGCGCGGGGTGGTGGCCAGAACCAGGGGGTGGTCCTGCCCCGCGGCGGCTTCGGTCAGCCGTGCCACCAGATCGTCGGGAAAGAACGGTGTGTCGGCGGCGGCTGTGACGATGGTTTCGGCGCCCTGTCCCGCCGCCCAGTCCAGCCCGGCCAGGACGCCCGCCAGCGGGCCGGCATATCCCTGCACCGAATCCGCGATGACCGGAAGGCCGAGATGCGCAAACCGCGCCGGATCACCATTGGCGTTGAGCGCCAGCGCCCCCACCTGCGGCCCGAGCCGGTCGATGACGCGGCCGAGCAGGGGCTGTCCGCCGAGCATCAGCATCCCCTTGTCGCCGCCGCC
The DNA here is from genome assembly GCF_059613135.1 of Ruegeria sp. BHSB196. Taxonomy (NCBI): domain Bacteria; kingdom Pseudomonadati; phylum Pseudomonadota; class Alphaproteobacteria; order Rhodobacterales; family Roseobacteraceae; genus Ruegeria; species Ruegeria sp. BHSB196. The sequence goes on along the minus strand of NZ_JBXWRY010000006.1, from coordinate 99,676 downwards.
CATGCGGGTGGCAAGGCCACCGGCGAGAATGACACCCAAAGGCTGTTGCATGACCTGATCCCAGTTTCCGGCCGCTGACCGGCCCAGATGTTTCAGACCCTTATACCCGGTTTCACTGCAACTGGAATGCCGTCGGATAGATGCGGTGCAAAAGGAACAGCCACAGGATCAGGGTGCCGAAAGACAGGATCGACGTTGCCGAAATCGTATGGGCGGCAAGTTGCGGTTCCTGATCGTAGTGCTGCGCGAGCAAATAGATGTTCTTGGCCGTCGGAACCGCCGCCGACACGGTTGCCGCGATGGTCCAGAGCGGGTCGAGCCCGATGAGATGCGCGGCCAGCAGGACGAGGCCGGGCGCGGCAATCAGCTTGGCGAAGGACAGCGCCAGGATGAGCGGCCCTGTCTTGACGATCGTTTTCACGCTGGTGGTGAACCCGATCGCGAACAGCGCCACGGCTGCCAGGGCCTGGCTGAGAAGCTCCAGATAGCCGGCGACCGCCTTGGGGAACCCCAATCCGGTAAAGGAATATGCCACGCCCAGCAGGGTCGCCAGAATGACCGGGTTCTTCAGGACGTTCAGCACGATCTTCCAGACCGGCGTCCGCTTGCGGGCGGTCTGGCTGGCCGCGGTTTCCAGCGTTACCGTGAAGGCGAGGATCACGATGGCGACGACCAGATTCGCCAGCACCGCAGGCAAAGCGCCCTTGGAGCCGAAAATGGCGTGCAGAACCGGCAGCGCGACCAGCGCCGTGTTCGAGGCCACCCCCGCAAAGGCGGCGACCGCCGCGGAGGCGGTCTGGAACCTGAAGGCGTATCGGAGGACCAGGAACAGCACGACCAGCAGGAGCGCCATGGACCCGCCATAAGACAGGTAGAAGCCGGGGTTGAACAGGTTGGCAAAGTCTTCCTGACCGATGAGGTAAAACATGATGGCCGGGATCAGGACGTAAACGGCGAACTGCACCAGGGCTTCGGACGTGGATTCGCCCAGCAGGTTCGTCCAGGAGAAGACATAGCCCGTGACAATGACCGCGAAGACCGGCGCGATGAGGTTGATGAGTTCCACGTGATCCCCCTTTGGCGATCTGAGCGAGCCAGGCGCCGCGTGTCAATCCAAGGCGCTTTTTCTGCGGTGCTTCTTGTCCTCGCCGGGCACCGTGGACGGATCCACGTCGCGCAGCAACCGATCCTCGCCGGAAAGGCAGACGAACCGCTGGCCGCGCATCCGGCCGATCAGGGTCAGACCCACCTCACGCGCGATTTCGACACCCCAGGCGGTGAAGCCCGAACGCGAGGCGAGTACGGGGATGCCCATCAGGGCCGTCTTGATCACCATTTCCGAAGTCAGTCGGCCGGTCGTGTAGAGGATCTTGTCATCCGCCTGGACGTTCTCCGACAGCATCCAGCCGGCGATCTTGTCCACCGCGTTGTGACGGCCGACATCCTCCATGTAGACCAGCGGGCGGTTTTCGCGGCAGAGCACCGTGCCGTGGATCGCCCCGGCTTCGAGATAGAGCGATGGGGTCCGGTTGATCTTGGCCGCCAGGTCGTAGAGCCACGAGGTGCGCACCGTCACCTGCGGCAGCGTCACGTCTTCGAGCCCTTCCATCATGTCCCCAAAGACGGTGCCCACGGCGCAGCCGCTGGTGCGGGTCTTTTTCCTGAGCTTGTCCTCGTAGGAGGTTTCGCGGGCGGTGCGGACGACGACGGTTTCCAGCTCGTCGTCATAGTCCACGCGCACGACCTGATCCTCGGGGTGCAGCATGCCCTGATTGCGCAGGAATCCCAGCGCCAGGTATTCCGGATAGTCGCCGATCGTCATCGCCGTCACGATTTCCTGCTTGTTCAGAAAGATCGTGAGCGGGCGTTCCTCGACCACCGAGATGCGGCGTGCCTGGCCGGTGTGATCGACCCCGTCCACCGCGCGCGTCAGGCGTGCCGCCGTGGGATCGGGGGCGATGATGTAGTCGGAAAGATCCAGTTCGGTGGCCAATTGCAACCCTTTCGCAAGCACAGTACTGCTGACGCCGTCACAATAGGATCTCGCCATGGCAATCACCACATCCAAATCCTACTACTGGAAGGGATTTCGCGACGGGTCTCCTTTTGTCTTCGTGGCGGTTCCGTTTGGATTGCTGTTCGGTGTCTTCGCCACCGAGGCGGGGCTGGACATCGTTCAAACCATGACCTTCACCGCCACGGTGTTTGCCGGCGCGGCGCAGTTTGCCGCGCTGCAACTGCTGCAGGACAATGCGCCGACTCTGATCGTGCTTGCCTCGGCCTTGGCGGTCAACCTGAGGGTGGCGATGTATTCGGCCTCGCTGACGCCCTATCTCGGCGCTGCGCCTTTGTGGCAGCGGGCCTGCGCGGCCTATTTCGTCGTCGATCAGTCCTATGCCTGTTCGATTGTCCAGTTCGAGACGGAACCCGCGATGACCGTTCCGCAGCGAGTGGCGTATTTCTTTGGCACCATCTCGCCCATCGCACCGCTGTGGTATCTGAGCACCTATCTGGGCGCGGTTCTGGGGACGCAGATTCCAGAAAGCTGGGCGCTGGATTTCGCGCTGCCGATCACCTTTCTGTCTATGATCGGACCGATGCTACGCACCTTGGCGCATGTGGTCGCCGCATTGGTGGCGATCGTGGTGGCCCTCTGCTCGGTCTGGGTGCCGTTCAATCTGGGCCTGCTGATCGCCGGATGCGCCGGCATGATGGCCGGGGCGTATGCCGAATTGCGGCTTGAGCGCCGAGGGGTCCGGGCGTGAGCGCGATCGACACCGATACCATGTGGATCGTGATCGTCGGGCTGGCCGTCGGCAGCTTTGCCTTGCGGTTCGTGTTCCTGGGTTTCGTGGGAGACCGCCCGATGCCGCCCTGGCTGCTGCGGCACCTGCGTTACACGGCGGTGGCGATCCTGCCCGCGCTGATCGCGCCGCTGGTGGTCTGGCCCTCGGCAACCGGCGGGCAGCCCGACCTGCCGCGGATGAGCGCCGCCGCCATGGCTCTGACGGTGGGGTTTCTGACGAAGAACGTGATCGCCGCGATCTTCTCGGGCGCGGCGACGCTTTACGGGCTGTTGTACCTGCTGGGGTGAACGTCAGTTCTGCGTCGCAAGGGTTGCGTTCAGCCGGGCGTTGTTCGCGGCGATGCCGGTCTGGAGATCCGCGTCATCGTCTTCGAAATATTTCTGGGTGATCGCACCGGGGAGGTCGCCGAACTGGTCCGCGAGTTTCACCGGTTGGAACACCGTCCGGATCTGCTCGAACCCCGGCACCTGCTGCAACAGGCGCGCGGTGTAATTGGCGCAGAACGTGCCCGGCACCGGTCCCATCTGCTTGGCCAGCCGATAGGCGGTTTCGGCCTGTTCCGGGGTGACTTCAAGCTCCTGAACGATCACGTGATAGGTTTCGCGGGCATGCGAGCCGCGATACGCCTTTTCGACCGGCGGCGTGATGCCGTACAGCACGTCGTCGCGCTCGGGCACGATATCGGCCTGGAACGATCCCGCCGGATCGAAGATCACCCGCTCGCTGGCATTGATCATCAGCGACGAGTGCCCTCCCGACCCGGTGCGGTTGTTCACGATCGTGTAGAGGGTGAACTTCGCTGGCCCCGGATCGCGATAGCTGACCGCCGCGATGGTGGCGTCATCGGCCTGCGGGCCACGCGGGGTCGCGCAAGCCGCCAGGCTCAGCACCAGCGCGCCGGCGAGAACGATCCGCAACATATCCGCTCCTCAACCCGATCAGGCGGCGAAGACGGCCAGGAATAGCAGGATGAATAAGATGACCACCACGGTCCAGATGGTGAACTTGACGAACCCGTTGAAGGTTTCGGTCTGCACCTTGATGTCCATTTCGCCGTGTTTGTACTCAGCCATGTGTCCGGTTCCCATTCGCGTGTTTTTCGTTGGATAGTGGATTCTCTCATCCATGTCACGACGTCAATCGCGCGCAGGGGCCAGCGTGTCGAACGGAGTACATCCCGGAAAACCGAAGCCCCACCGCCAGGGCAGACCGGTGCACGGCCCGCCGCCAAAACGGACGGCCAGGAACATCGCCTGCGCGACCGTGTCATACGCCAATCGCACCTGATCCGGCGTGGTGTCGAAACGAAGCGCCAATTCCTCGGCGCGCACCGCTCCGTCGTCGATCACGCAGGCCCTGAGCGCCATGTCGGCGGCGAGCCGCGCGTCATAGCTTTGTTCGGCCCCGGTCGCCCCGGCAGCATCGTGATAGGCCCGGTCATGCACCACGCAGCACGGCTCCCACGGCGGATTCGATTGGAACGCCTGCGCGAAGTCGGGAAACCGGTCGGCCAGCAGCCGCCAGACCGAGGACATGCCGCCCGAGCAACCGTCGGTTTCGAACGGAATCGGGTCCGCGCCCTGCCGCGCCAGCATCAGCGCGCGGTGGGCGGGCAATTCGACCTTGCGCGCCAGATCCTGCGCCGTCGCGGGCACCGCGAAACAGCACATCAGCACAGCGATTCTAAGGGCTGTCATCGCGCATCCGGTCGGTCTTGATCTGCATGCCCAACTCGCCCGCAAGCCACAGCATCAATCGCTCGGCCGGGCCCAGTTCGGCGCGCACTTCCAGCACCTTTCGCGCCAGTGCCGGTTCGTCGGTGATCAGGCCGTCAACGCCCATCGACACCATCTGCGACATCTGAAGCGGGTCGTTGACGGTCCAGACGTAGAAATCCTTGCCCGCGTCGTGAACCCGGCGGATCAGGCCGGGCGAGGCCATGCCGGCATTGACCGCAATGAAATCGGCGTCCAGGCCGGAAATGTCGCCGACCGCCGTCGCCGCCAGTACGCCCGTCCGCCAATCCGGGCGCAGGTCGCGCATCTTCTGCACGGCGGGGTATTTCAGCGACATGGTGGCGATCTCGTCCTGCATCTCGAGATCTTCCACGATCCCGGCGACGCGGTTTTCCAGATCCACGTCATGGCCGTAATATTTCAGTTCGATGATGACCTTGGCCTTGCCGCGCGCCGCAGCCAGAACGTCGCGCAGCGTCGGAGTCCGTTCGTCGGCATAGTCGGGGCCGAACCAGCTGCCGATATCGATGTCGTCCAGATCGGACATGGTGGCGTCCCAGACCTTGAGATCGACACCGGCGAGTTTCATGAAATCGCTGTCATGCGCGACGACAACCACGCCGTCCGCCGTTTCCTGCACATCCACCTCGACCCAATCGGCCCCGTCCTCGATCGCCTTGAGCACCGAGGCCATGGTGTTTTCCGGCCGCAGCGCCGCCGCGCCGCGATGGCCGATGATCTCGACCTCGTCATTGGCCTGCACGTTCTGCAGCAGAAAGTTGCCCAGCCAGAATCCACCCAACACCGCCGCCGCCGACACCGCCACGAGGCCGATGAGGCGGCCCCGGATGCTGCCCGTGGGTGTCGGCGCGTCGATCCTGGTTTCGCCTTCGTAGAACCCGTCCAGCAGCACGGCCAGAGCGCCCAGCGCGGTTGCCGCCAGGATCAGGCCCGCCAGCGACCACAGCCCCGCAATGGCCAGGCTGAGCGCAAGGGCCACGCGCAGGTTCGTGTCGGGGCTCAAGGGAATCAACCCAAGCAGACCACCCGCGACCAGGCCGATGCCGGCCGCGATGACGAGGCGCACGGCCAGCCACAGCACCAGTTGGAGTTTGAGGCGGCCCCGGTGCCCCTCCATCCGGCGCGCGCTTTCGCCAAAGGCGGCGCCGGGGGCGACCTGCTCGAACAGGACGAGATGCAGCGACAGCGCCCAGGCGGACAGGCGCCGGATCAGAACCCAGGCCATGACGACCATGACCGCTCCGATCAGCGTCACGGCGACCCAGAAGGCCGGCGGATGGAAGGTGAGGTAATAGTTGATGTCGTATTCGGTCAGCGTCCACCACGCGATCAGGCCGCTCACGGCGGCGAACGGAAGCACCAGCAGCAAGACCCGCAACACGAAGCGCGCCGCAAATGACAGAAGCGATGGAAGCCGGCCAACGACCAGCGCGAGGGCCGAGCGACCGGCAGTCCAGAGGTCGGTCTTGCCCATCCGCAGGGTCGCCGCCATGACCGCGAAGCCCAGCACCTCGGCCACCAGAAACAGGCTGAGAACCGCCAGCGTCACCACGAAGCCGACAGGAGACAGGATGAACATGGCGATGTCCTGATCCGTCAGCGCCGGCTGCCGCGACACCAGAACCGCCAGGTTGATCACGACCGCAAGGGCGGGCGCGATCAGGGCCAGCGTCAGAAACCGCAGCACCAGATAGACCGGCACGAAGATTCGCCTGCGCGACCAGGCGGCGGAATAGGCCGCTGTTACCGTCGAAATGTGTGCCACGTGCCGAACTCCCGAAAATCCCGGTCATTCAACGCCGTGGCCGAGCGAAAAGCAAGAAACGAGGTCAGTCCTCTTCCAGGTCGGCCGCCAGCCGGAACCCGATCCGGTGGGCCGGTTTGTCCTCGACCGATTTGGGCAGGGCCCGCAACATGACGTTCAACTGGCTGACATGCTGGACCAGCTGAGTCTTGGCGCCGGTCGCGTCCGACCCGTAGAAGGTGACGATGTCGGGATCGAAGTAACCCATCCCTTCGATCCGCAGCACCCCGGCATCGCCGCCGGTAAAGCCCATCGCGGCTTCCTGGCTGCTGTCGAGCTGTTCCTCGAAGTTCTTGATATAGAGGATCAGCCGCTCATAGGCCCATTGCGCCGGGCTCTTGGTCTTGACCGGCTTCTGGTAGGGTTTCGGCAATTCCTGCGGGCCCGACTGCGCGTTCGGGTCGGCATGGACCTCGTGACACCGCGGCAGGGCGTCGGCCTCGGCGGCTTCTGCGGAGGTTTCGATCTTGTCGCCCATCCTCTACCCCTTGCGTTGGTACAGCCACGCGCCATCCGCGCGCCGCGTCCGGGTCACGGCTCCAATGTGGTAGAGATGGTTCACATGCGCAACCGCTTCGACCAGCGCAAGCCCGTATTCGCCTTCGCCGATGTTGCGCTTGAACAGCGGGGCGAAGCAGGCCGAGGCCGGTTTCGGCACATCGAGATGGTCGAGCAACCGTTTGAGCGCGCCGTGATGATTGTCGATCAGCTGCCGCATCCGCGCCGGCAGGCCGGTGAAGGGCAGCTTGTGCCCGCCCAGCGTCAGGTGATCTGGCCGGGCCAGAGGCTCCAGCCGCGCGCAGGCTTCCAGCCATTCGGCCACCGGATCGGCCAGCGGTTCGGTCGCGTAGACGCCGATATTGGGGCTGATCGAACTGAGGATCTGGTCGCCGGTGAGCACCAGATTGTCGTCGCGGCTCCAGAACGTCGCGTGTTCGGGCGCGTGGCCGTTGCCCATGTGAACATCCCAGTCGCGCCCGCCCATGCGGAACACGTCGCCCTGCCGGATCCGGGTGAAGCCCAGCGGCATCGGATAGACCATGTCGGCAAAGTTGAACGGCCGTTCGGACATACGCTTGGCCAGGATTTCCGGGGCCATGCCTGCGCTGCGGTAGTAGTCGAGCGTCTCCTCGGGCCAGGTTTCCTGGACATCCAGCGTCAGCATCCGCGCGAACAGCCAGGCCGTCCGCGTGGTCACAAGTTCGGCACCGTGGGCCGACTGGAACCACCCGGCATTGCCGACGTGATCGGGATGGTGATGGGTGACGACGACCCGGCGGACGGGCCGGCCCGCGAGTGGCCCCGCCATCAGCTGGTCCCAGATCGCCCGCGTCTTGCGCGACGAGAAGCCGGTATCGACGATCGTCCAGCCGTCGCCGTCATCCAGCGCATAGACGTTGACGTGATCCAGCTTCATCGGCAGCGGCAGTCGCATCCAGAGCACGCCCTCGGCCACTTCGATGGCCTCGCCGGGCGCCGGGGGCTCTTCCCACGGGTAACGCATGCCGAGCGGTTGGCCGCCGTCCATCAGGCGGCCATCTCGTCCGCGCTGAGCGCATAGAGATCGTCCGAACCGTTCTGGGACTGCGCCAGCAGTCCGGCATGTTCCGGCAGCAGCGCGTTGATGTAGAACCGGGCCAGCTTGGCGCGCGGTCCGTCCGGATCGGCCAAGGCAGCGGTCAAGTGGAAATGCCCGCCCAGAACCCGCGCAAAGGCCCGGAGATAGGGCAAGGCACCCGCGAACCGCTGCGTCATGTCCGTCTGGCCGACCAGCCACTCGGTCGCTTCGCGCAGCGATTCGGTCGCCTCCCAGACCGGGCCGGCCAGTTCCGGCAGAGTGGCACGGGCGGCTTCGGCCTGCGCCTCGATCTCGTCGAGCAGGCGCAAGGCCGCCTCGCCCCCGTCCATCATCTTGCGGCCGACCAGGTCTATCGACTGGATGCCGTTGGTGCCCTCGTAGATCGCCGTCACCCGCACGTCGCGGTAATATTGCGCCGCGCCGGTCTCTTCGACGACGCCCATGCCGCCGTGCACCTGAACGCCGGTGTCGGACACCCGCATTCCGGTTTCGGCTCCGAACGCCTTGGCAATCGGCGTCAGCAGGGCCGCGCGCGCCGCCCAGTCCGAATCCCCGGTCGCCTTCGCCATGTCGGTGGCCACCGCGTTTGCCAGCAGGATGGCGCGCGACGCGAACACGTCGGCACGCATTTCCAGCAGCATCCGGCGCACGTCCGCATGGTCGATGATCGTGCCCGAGGGCGTCTTGCCCTGTTTGCGTTCCAGAGCAAAGGCGAGCGCGTGCTGATAGGCGCCTTCGGCCACACCGACACCCTGGCCGCCGACGCCCAGGCGCGCGTTGTTCATCATGGTGAACATGGCCGCCATGCCACCGTGTTCCCGGCCCACGAGCCACCCCTGAGCGCCGTCATACTGCATCACGCAGGTGGGCGAGCCGTGCAGGCCCATCTTGTGCTCCACCGACACGACCTTGAGGCTGTTGGCCACACCCGGTTCGCCGGTCTCGTCAGGAATGTATTTCGGCACCAGGAACAGGGAAATGCCCTTGGTTCCGGGCACGCCGTCGGGCAGCCGGGCCAGCACCAGATGGCAGACATTGCTGCAAAAGTCGTTGTCGCCCCAGGAGATGAAGATCTTCTGTCCGGTCACCGCATAGGTGCCGTCCCCGTTCGGCTCGGCCCTGGACGACAGCGCCCCCACGTCCGAACCCGCCTGCGGTTCTGTCAGGTTCATGGTGGCGGACCATTCGCCCGAGATCAGCCTGGGAAGGTAAAGCGCCTTCAATGCGTCGCTGGCGTGATGTTCCAGCGCCTCGATCTGGCCCTGGCTCATCAGCGGGGCCAGTTGCAGCGACAGGCAGGCGGCGCTCATCATCTCGTTCACGGCGGTCGTCACGGTCATCGGCAGGCCCATCCCGCCATATTCCGGGTCGGCGCTGATCCCGATCCAGCCGCCTTCGGCGATGGCCTTCCACCCGTCCGCATAGCCCGGCGAGGTGCGCAGCACCCCGTTTTCCAACCGCGCGGGTTCCAGATCGCCGGGGCGTTGCAACGGCGCCAGGACCTCTTCGCACATCTTTCCCGCCTCGGCCAGAATTGCGCTGACCACATCGGGGCTGGCTTCGGTGAACAAGTCTGTGGCGCAGACCTGGTCGAACCCGACCACGTTGTCGAACAGGAATTGGTAATCGGAGACGGGAGCTCGGTACGGCATGGCTTCCTCGGGGTCTGATCTTGCCGGTCTGATGGGCAGGCTTGGCATCCGCCGCCTGCACGGGTATTCATCGGGGCTTGGACGATTACCTATCGAAGCCGGTCTTGCAAGCAACCAAAACGCCGCGTCATAGCCCATGAACCCCTGCGCCACCGAATACCTGGCCGCCGATCCCCCGGGACTGGCCCGCGCCGCCGCACTGTTGCGCGCGGGCCGGCTGGTCGCGTTTCCCACGGAGACGGTCTATGGGCTGGGCGGTGACGCCTGCGACGGCACGGCGGTGGCCGCCATATACGCGGCCAAGGGCCGGCCCAGCTTCAACCCGCTGATCGCGCATATGGCCTCGGTCGAGATGGCCAGGCGGTACGTTGCCTGGAACGATGCGACCACGCGGCTGGCCGGCGCGTTCTGGCCCGGACCGCTGACACTGGTTCTGCCGCTGCGCGCGGGGCACGGCATTTCCTCGCTGGTGACGGCGGGGCTCGACACGCTGGCCGTGCGCGTGCCGGCGCATCCTGTGGCCCGGGCGCTGCTGTCGGCGTTCGACGGGCCGGTGGCGGCGCCGTCGGCCAACCCCTCGGGCCGGATCAGCCCCACCACCGCCGCGCATGTCCGCGCCGGACTGGACGGCCGGATCGCGGCGGTGATCGACGACGGACCCTGCGGTGTCGGGCTGGAGTCCACCATCGTCGGGCTGGCCGGAGAGCCCGTCCTGCTGCGCCCCGGCGGCATCGCAGAAGAAGAGATCCAGGCGGTTCTGGGGCATCCCCTGCACCGCCACGAGGCCAGCGATGCGGTCTCGGCGCCGGGTCAGTTGCAGTCGCACTATGCGCCGGAGGCTCCCGTTCGTCTCAACGCCAGATCCCGGCGCGGCGACGAAATTCTTCTGGGTTTCGGACCGGTGGACTGCGATCTGAACCTGTCCGAATCCGGCAGTCTGACCGAAGCGGCGGCCAACCTGTTTTCGGCGCTGCACCAGCTGAACGAAACCGGCCGTCCGATTGCCGTGACCGCCATTCCAGACCACGGCCTGGGCGCGGCCATCAACGACCGCCTGCGCCGGGCGGCGGCACCGCGCGACGGCTGATCACGCGTGACCGGCGCTGGCCGACAGGGTCAGCGGGTCCACGCCGAGCGTGGCCAGCGCGGCCTCCCACTTCTCTTCGTCCGTGGTCTCGAATACCAGTTCGGGGGTGGCATCGGCCGTCAGCCAGCCATTCATCGCGATCTCGCCCTCCAGCTGACCAGGGCCCCAGCCGGAGTAGCCCAGCATCAGCATCGCATGTGCCGGTCCGCGTCCGGCGGCGATGTCTTCGAGGATGTCCAGGGTCGCGGTCATGCTGAACCCGCTCTTGACCGGCATGGAATGCAGATTCGCCTCGTAATCCGAACTGTGCAGCACGAATCCGCGCGACGTTTCGACCGGCCCGCCGAACCGGACCAGTCTTTCCCCCACAACGGGGATTTCACAGGCGATGTTCAACTGCGACAGCAACGCCTTGATTCGCAGGTCGGCGGGCTTGTTGACGATCAGTCCCATGGCGCCGTCATCGCCGTGGCTGCACAGGTAGATCACCGAATGGTCGAAGCGCGGATCGCCCATCCCCGGCATCGCGATCAACAGTTTTCCGGTCAGATCCATCGCTGCGAATTCTCCTTGGCGTCCTTTCGACAATGGCCCCGCCGCCTTGGGATTTGCAAGGGAGGAGCCCCGGATTCCGCCAGATTTCACGTTTCTGACCTGAACGTGACTTGGCATTTCCCCATTCAGCGCGCATGTATGCGTCATGTCTTTGTCGTTCAAGAAGGCCCTGGCCGCGCTGTCGGCTTGTCTGGCGCTTGCGACCCCCGCGATGGCGGGGGGCGTGGAGAACCTCGTGCGGCTGGACATTCTGGATGGTGGCCTGACCAAGCGCGGCACCTATCTGGGGGCGATCCGCCTGACCCTTGCGGATGGCTGGAAGACCTATTGGCGGGCGCCGGGCGAAGCGGGCATTCCACCGCAATTCGACTGGCAGGGCTCGCAGAATGTCGGCGACATCTCGATCACCTGGCCTGCCCCGCATGTGTTCGACCAGAACGGGTTGCGGTCCATCGGGTATCAGGATCAGCTTGTCCTGCCGGTCGAGATCACGCCGGCGCAGCCCGATCAGCCGGTGCGCCTGAAAGGGCGGATGGACTTCGGCGTGTGCAAGGATGTCTGCGTGCCCGGCAACCTGGGCTTTGATCAGATGCTGTCCCCCGACTCCCGCCGTCACCCTGCGATTGCCGCCGCCCTCGCCCAGCGTCCGTTCTCCGAACGCGAAGCCGGGGTGGAATCGGCCCGCTGCCATCTGCGGCCGACTCGGGACGGAATGCAGATCGAGGCGCATATCGCGATGCCGTCGGCGGGCGGCGAGGAAGTTGCGGTGATCGAGCCGGGCGATCCGTCCCTGTGGGCCGCCGAGACGCAGACCACGCGCCAGGGCGACACGCTGATTGCCCGATCCGAGCTTCTGAGCGATTCGGGCAGCGCCTTTGCGCTCGACCGGTCCGAAATCCGGATCACCGTCCTGGGCTCCAGCCACGCGGTCGACATCCGAGGCTGCTCGGCGGGCTGACCCATGCCCCGTCTTCCATTCATCGGCGCTCTGGCCGTGCTGGTCCATGAGGGCCGGGTGCTGCTGGTGCAGCGGAGCAAGCAGCCCGATGCCGGCCTGTGGGGATTTCCCGGCGGGCATGTGGAATGGGGCGAGACGGTACTGGAGGCCGCGGCGCGCGAATTGCTGGAGGAAACCGGTATCCGGGCCGAGCCGACCGCCTATCTGGACAATCTGGACTTTCTGCGGCGCGACGGGCAGGGGCAGGTCACGAGCCACTACCTGCTCGTCGGGGTTGCCTGCAGGTATGTGAACGGATCACCCAGCCCTGCGGATGACGCGCTGGATGCGGGTTGGTTTCCGGTTGAACGGATCCTTCAGGGCGCGCTGCCGATGAGCGCCCGTGTCCCCGAGCTGCTGACCAAGGCATTGGACCGCGGCGTTTCCTGAGCGTCCGGTATCAAGTCTTTGTGCGGGACGAGAGGCGCGGATAGACCAGCGCCGAGATCAGGATACCGGCCAGCAGGATGACCAGCGCACCGGCAACGAACAGCCCCAGGCCGGCCCGTGCGACCGGAACGCCGTCGAGCATCGGTGCGATCCGCAGCATGACATCGGGCAAGGCGCCTTCGAGAAACGGCCAGACCATGGTGATGCCGAGCCATCCCAGCATCAGCACACCCATACCGGCGACGGTTGCCGTGACCCCGCGATCGGGGCCGCGGAGCGCCCGGCGCAAGGCGGTGAGGGGGCGCGCGAAATCGCGCTGGATCGCAAGCAGGGCCGGCACGACCAGCAGGACCAGGAACATGCCGAAGCCGAGGCCATAGACCAGCGTGATCACGGTCGGCTTGAGGAACTGCGCCTGTTGCGAGCTTTCGTACAGCAGCGGGGCCAGCCCCAATACCGTGGTCATCGTCGTCAGCATCACCGGGCGCAGGCGGTCCGCCGCCCCTTCGACGATCGAGGGGACCAGGCCGCGATCCTGCTGATACTGGTCGATCGTCGTCACCAGCACGATCGAATCGTTGATGATGATGCCGGTCATGCCCAAAAGCCCCACCACCGTGAACATGCTGAGCGGCACGTCCCAGATGTAGTGCCCCCAGATCGTGCCGACGAGGCCGAAGGGGATGATCGCCATGACCACAAGAGGCCGGGTCCAGCTGGCAAAGACCCAGGCCAGGACGAGATAGATTCCGGTCAGGCACAGGATCAGGCCCGTTCTGGCCTCGCTGAGGAATTCGTCCTCCTGCTCGCTCAGGCCTGCCAGGCGCCATTCGACCTGGCGTTCACTGGCGATGCGTGGAAGGATCTCGTTTTCGAGGGCCGCCGCGATCTCGGCCGCGCGGGCCGGGTCGTCTTCGGAAATGTCGCCGGTCACGGAAATGACCCGCAGGCCGTTTTCGCGGCGCACGGTCGAGAACCCGACTTCGCGCTGCACGGAAACGATGTCGGCCAGCGGCACGTAGACGCCTTGAGGGGTCCGCATCAGGGTCCGTTCCAGGAAATCCGCCGTCAACTCGCCCTCGGGCAGTTCCACCCGTATCTCGGCGCTGCGGGGACCGTCCGGAAAGGTGGCCGCCTCGATCCCGTTCAGCCGGTTGCGCAGGGCGCGCCCGAGGGTTTCGATGGTGAAGCCGAGCGCCTGCCCCTGCGGCGTGAGGTCGAGAACGAATTCTTCCTTGTCGTAGGCCAGGTTGTCCTCCAGCGCCGAGACCTCGGGATACCGCTGCAACGCGGCCTGCAAGTCCAGCGAGGCGGCCTTGAGCGTGCTCACATCCGCACCGAAGAACTGTACGTCCAGCGCGTCCCCGCCCGGCCCCGACCGCCAGCCACGGAACGTGAGAACCTCGACCATCGGGTGGCGATTGACGAAATCCTGCAACTCGCCGACGAATTCGAAGCTGGAATAGGGGCGCAGGTCGGCGTCGATCAGTTCGATGGAGATGCCGCCGAGCAGATCGATATCCTTTCCTTCGGCGGCCGCGAGGCCCCACCCCGCGCTGCCCCCGACCTCGGCCAGAACATAGTCGATCGGGTTTCGTCCGTGGCGTTCTTCATAGATCCGGCCCAGTTCTTCAGTCGCACGCTGCATTTCACGCATCATTTCCAGCGAATCCGCGCGTGTGGCACCCTCGACCATGACGAAATTGCCGGTCACGGAGCCGCGTTCGGGCGCGTTGAAGAACCGCCAGTTCACATCGCCCCGGATGAACAGGGCCACCTGGCTTGCCAGGATGGCGACGACGCCGGCCAGCACCACGTAGCGCGCCCAGATCACCCAGCCGATCAGGGGGCGGAACAGGTGGTCGCGCACCCAGCGGAACCCGCGATTGACCACGCGGTTGGGCATGTCATACCAGTGCTGCTTGGCCGAATGGGCGATGGCGTGCGACATGTGGTTGGGCAGGATCAGAAAGCACTCCACCAGCGACGCCAGCAGCACCGCGATCACCGTAAAGGGAATGTCGCGGATCAGCTCTCCGAACCGGCCACCGATTGCCGTCAGGCCGAAAAAGGCGATCACGGTGGTCACGGTTGCCGCAAAGACCGGCATCGCCATGCGGGATGCGGCGCGTTCCGATGCGGTCACGGGATCTTCGCCCAAGCGACGCGCGCGGAAATCGGCGTGCTCGCCGACCACGATGGCATCGTCCACGACGATGCCCAAGGTGATGATCAGCCCGAACAGCGACACCATGTTGAGCGACAGACCGCCGATATACATCAGCGCGATGGCCGCGAACATGGCGGCGGGAATACCGGCCGCCACCCAGAAGGCGATGCGCGCGTTCAGGAACAGGAACAGCAGGCACACCACCAGCGCCAGCCCCATCAGGCCGTTGTCCACGAGGATGTTCAGGCGATCCGTGATGGCCTGCGCACGGGTGCGGATGAGTTCGACCGTCACGCCGTCCGGCAGGCTGGCCTGCATCTCGGCCACGACGGTTTCGACCGTGTCCTGCACGTCGATGGCGTCGCCCCGGTCGGACCGGTCCACGCGGATCGACATGGCCGGGTCGTCGCCGACATAATAGCTCCGGTTGCGGGTGACGCCTTCGACGCGGACGGTGGCCAGATCCTCGATGGCAAGTGTCGAACCGTCGGCAAAGGTGCGCAGCACGATGCCCTCGATGGCGTCGGGCGTCCGTTTCTCGACTCCGGTGCGGATGCGGGCATTGGCGCCGGTCACGTCGCCTGCCGGATTGGCATCCACTTCGGCGGCGATGGCCGAGGCGATGTCGGCCATGCTGATGTCATTGGCGATGAGCTGGGCGGTCGGCACCTCGACAACGATCCGGGGTGCGGCGAGGCCGCGAATGGTCGTCCGGGTCACGCCGGCCTTGAACAGCCGCGTGATCAGTTCGTCCGCGAACAGGGCCAGCTGTGCGGGATCGACCGGGCCCGTGATGACGACATCGGTCACACGATCGCGCCATCCGCCGCGCCGCACGGTGGGCTCCTCGGCCTCATCCGGCAGGTTCGTTATGCCGTCGATGACGGTCTGAACCTCATCGACCGCGCGGGACATGTCCCAGCCGGGTTCGAATTCCAGCTGGATCCGGGCTTCGCCCTCGCGCGATCTGGATTCCGTGCTCGTCACGCCCTCGACCGCCAGCAGCGCGGGTTCGAGCACCTGCACGATGGCGTTGTCCACGTCCTCAGGCCCTGCCCCGTCCCACTCGACGGTGACATCGACGCGCTCGATGATCACGTCGGGAAAGAACTGTGCCCGCATGTTGGGGATCGCGGCTGCGCCCAGAACCAACAAGACCACCAGCAACAGATTGGCCGCGGTCCTGTGGCGCGTGAAATAGCTGAGAAGCCCGCCGGCCGCGCTCGGGATCTCGCGCATCATCGCGCCTATCCCCCGATCCGCGATTCGATGCGCTGGACGAGGCGTGCCGGGACGCGGGCCGCCGCCAACTGGCTGAGGACGCGGGCCTTGACGTCGTCGGGCAACCGGTCGTTCGCCTCGACCGCCGCCACCAACAGGGCGCGACGTTCATCCGTGAGCTCCACCATGCCGGGGTCGAGCTCGGTGCTGGCCTCGGTTCTGAGCGGCCTGACCCGGACGCCGGCGCCCAGCAGCGGCGTGCGCCCGATCACCACCTCGCGGCCCTCCAGGCCTTCGCCGCGCAGCAGAACTTCGTCGCCTTGCCGGCGCACGAGTTGCACGGGGATCGCCTCGAGCCGGTCTTCCGGCCCGATGACCAGAACCGATCCGGACGCATCCAGCGAAGATGCCGGCAGGCGTGCCACCCGTTCCACCGGCTGCTCCTCGACCGAGACCGTGACGAAATCGCCGGGCTTGAAACCGGGCGCCGCGTCGAGCCGGGCAAAGATCAGCCGGCCCGACTGCCCCTCTCCAGCCGAGCCGCTGTCGCGGCTGATCCGGCCATGCGCCGTCAGGTCGGTACCCGTCACTTCCAGCGACACGATGACCGGCGCCGGTATCAGGCGCCCTGCATCGTCCAGCAGCCGGACATATTGCGCGGTCGAGACCCGGAACGCGACTTCGAGCGCGTTGGGATCGACCAGTTCCGCCAGCTTTTCATTGGCCGAAACCAGACGCCCTTCGACCAGCGTGACCCCGCTGAGGGTGCCATCGAACCGCGCGCGGATCGTCATGTCTTCCAGGTCGCGTTCCGCCGCCTCGAGCGCGATGCGCGCCCGGGCCAGACGGGTGGATGTCTGATCCACCCGCGCTTCGGCCTGCGCGACCGCGATCCGGCGGGCCAGTGCGGCCTGCCGGGCCTGCGCCGCCGCCAGTTCGGCGGTTTCCACGGCCGTGGCCGACCCGACGCCCCGCTCGGCAAGGTCGCGCTGGCGCTGAAGCGCGCGTTCGCGCAATTCGGACTGATCCTCGGCCGCCTTCAATTCGTCCTGAGCCAGAAGCAGCGACCGCTCGGCATCCCGTTCCTCGACCTGCGCATCCAGCAGGTCCGATTTGGCCCGGTCCAGCGCGGATTGCGCATCGGCGGGGTCGAGTTCGACGAGAACCTCTCCGGCCGTGACCGAGCCGCCCTCTTCGAAATCCTCGGACAGCCAGATCACGCGCCCGCCAGCGGCGGCCCGCAGTTCCAGCCTGCGGCGGCTCTGGATTTCGCCGAACACGTTCAGATAGGGCGTGACGGTCTCGAATTCCGCGGTGCGGACATTGACCGCGAACACGCGCTCGCGCGTCGGCGGGGCCTGTTTTTCGTTGGTCAGGAAGTCCTGCATCGCCCCCGTGACCAACTGCGCGGCATAGATCAGCAGGGCCAGCGTCAGCGAAGCCAGAAACACCCCAACCAGGCTCTGCCGCAAGAATCGCATCGGTCAATCCGCTCCGGTCATTCCGAAATGCCTTCACAAGTAAGTAGCCGGACAACGAAAAATGCCAAGCCACAAAGCGGTTACGGACAATACAACGTGCAACCAGTCTACTTCCGTCGCAGGTGTTCGTCCAATCGGGGCATGATTTCGACGAAATTGCACGGCCGGTGGCGATAATCGAACTGTTTTTCGAGGATTTCGTCCCAGGCGTCCTTGCAGGCGCCGGGGCTGCCCGGCAAGGCGAACAGATAGGTTCCGCCCGCCACGCCGCCGGTCGCGCGGGACTGCACCGCCGAGGTTCCGATCTTGTTCATCGAGACGATCGTGAAAACGGTGCCGAAAGCGTCGATTTCCTTTTCGTACACGTCCCGATGCGCTTCGACCGTCACATCCCGCCCGGTCAGTCCGGTGCCGCCGGTGGAAATCACCACATCGATCCCCGGATCGGCCACCCAGGCGCGCAGCTGGTCCGCGATCTCGGCCCGCTCGTCGCGCAGGATCCTGCGGTCGGCCACCACATGCCCGGCCCGTTCGATCCG
This sequence comes from Ruegeria sp. BHSB196, assembly GCF_059613135.1. Taxonomy (NCBI): domain Bacteria; kingdom Pseudomonadati; phylum Pseudomonadota; class Alphaproteobacteria; order Rhodobacterales; family Roseobacteraceae; genus Ruegeria; species Ruegeria sp. BHSB196. Next base: position 81,637 of record NZ_JBXWRY010000006.1, on the reverse strand, counting down.
GTCCACCAGCGTCTGGCCCGAGCGATCCTCGTCGAGGGACCGGGTGTCGGAGACCGTCAGCACCGCAATTCGGACAGGAATGAAGCCCTTGCTCTCGTCGATACGGGACATCGGATCAGACCCTTTCGGATGGTTTGAGAAGTGTCGTTGCATTGGCCCTAGGCGCGACTTTCATCACAAGGCGAACCAGTTGACCTTTGGGCCGAGATTGGCGACCTCGGTCCGCCCGATCCGGCCGCGCGCGCCCCAGCTGTCGTGGATATGCCCGCAGAAGGCCAGCCGGGGTTGAATCCGTTCGATGGCGTTGCGCACGGCGACCGACCCGACGGAAAAACCCTGCGAGGTCCGGTCGCCGATGCCCTTGGGCGGGGAATGGGTGATCAGGACATCCGCGGTCGCACATCGCGCCAGCAATTCGGTGGCCTCCGCCTCGGTCAGGTCGCAGGACCAGTCTCCGAACGGCGTGGGCGGCACGCCGTAGCCCAGCCCGAACAGACGGACACCATCGACGGTCATCCCGTGGCCATGCAGGACGTGCACGCCATCGGGAACCACGCCTTCCAGCTCATCCACGCTTTCGGCGTTGCCCGGCACCAGGACAAGCGGGGCCGAGATGTGGCAGAGCATCGCCATCGCGTCCTCCAGCCCGTGCCGCATGTTGCAATAGTCCCCGGCCCCGATGACCACATCCGCCTCCTTGCTGGCGGCGACCAGATCGGCGGCGCGTGCGCGGGCAAGATGCAGGTCCGAAAAAGCCAGAATCTTCATGACGTGTCCCCAATCCGGGACCGCAGCTCCAGCAGATCGGCCCAGGCCAGCCGTTTCATGTGTGGTTGGCGCAGCAGATAGGCAGGATGGAACATCGGCAGGACCGGCAGGTTCATCGCCTGATCCCACTGGCCGCGAAGCCGCGTGATGCCGCGCCTGCCCAGCACCGCCTGGCAGCTGATATTGCCCATCAGCACCAGAATTTCGGGCGCAGCCAGCGCCACATGCCGTTCCAGGAAAGGTTTCATCATGCCGATTTCCTCGGGACGGGGGTCGCGGTTCTGCGGGGGCCGCCATGGCAGGACATTGGTGATGTAGACGCTGTCCGCCCGGTCCAGCCCGATGGCGGCCAGCATCCGGTCCAGCAATTGACCGGCCCGGCCGACAAACGGCCGCCCCTCGCGGTCTTCGTCGCGCCCCGGAGCCTCGCCGATGATCATCACCCGCGCACCCGGCGTACCGTCGGCAAAGACCAGTTGACGCGCTCCGCGCTTGAGATCGCAGAGATCGAAGGCCTCCATCGCGGCGCGCAGTTCGGGCAGGCTGCCGGCCGAACCGGCCGCGGCTTGTGCGACTTGCACGGGGTCGGCCTCGGTCGGGTTTGCGGCCACCTGCCCGGCCGGTTCCGCCTGCCGTTGTCTCGGCGCGCTGTCGGGCAGGGCATAGCGATCCACCGGAAGATCTCCGATGGCCTCGGTGACGCCCAGTTCGATCTGCCATTCCAGCAGCGCGCGGGCGGTGAGTGGATCCAGTGCCGATTCCATGCCCTCCAATCTAAACGTCCTGTCCCGAAGGAAAAGCGAATTGCCCTTGCCTGCGCCTTGGCATCGGCGAAACTGGACGGACCGATGCTGTTGAGACTCCGATTCCCGCTTCTGATCGCGCTGTTCGTGCTTGCGACCGGCCTGCCGGCCAATGCCAGCTTTCACAACCAGTGCCCGCCGGGCAAACTGCAATGCGGGCGCTCCAACTGCTGCGGCGCGACGCAAAGGTGCAGCTGGGACGGCTATTGCATCCCGCAGGGCGGAACCTATTGCGGCGGCGGGCGCTCCTGCGGCCCGTTCGAGGAATGCGTGGCCGGGGGCACCCGATGCGCGCCAAAGGGGACGGGCAAGTGCACCTCGGGCCTCACCTGCGGCCCAGGCATGATCTGTACCACGGCGGGCGAATGCGTGCGGATCGACGAGGCGGAGCGCGTCCCGGCGCGCCCGACCACCTGCAAGGACGGCCGCGTCTGCCCCGGCGGTTCGACCTGCCTGCCGAACGGCGGATGTTCCCGGCCCGGCTGGTTTCTGTGCGAGGAAACCGGATCGCAATGCCGTCCGGGTTTCAAATGCTCGGCCGTCCAGGGTTGCGTGCCGAAACTGGCGGTGGATTGCGGTTACGGCAAATGGTGCAAGCCGGGACAGATCTGCCTGGAAGAGGGCGGATGCGCGATCGCTCCGGCAGAGCCGGCGAACGACCCCTAGTTGATGTTGCCCCGCCGCCCGGTCCTTCCTATAAGCAGCCCGACCGTCAGACCGGAGCCCGGCCCATGAGTTTCGCCCATCGCCATCTTCTCGGCATCGAGCACCTGTCGCCCGCTGACATCACCGCCATTCTGGATCTGGCCGAGAAATATGTCGATCTGAACCGGCAGCAGGCCAAGCGGGCGGACGTTCTGGCGGGGCTGACGCAGATCAACATGTTCTTCGAAAGCTCCACCCGCACGCAGGCGAGTTTCGAGCTGGCGGGCAAGCGGCTGGGCGCGGACGTGATGAACATGGCGATGCAGGCCAGCTCGATCAAGAAGGGCGAGACCCTGATCGACACCGCGATGACGCTGAACGCGATGCATCCCGACCTTCTGGTGGTGCGGCATCCGCAGTCGGGCGCGGTGGACCTGCTGGCGCAGAAGGTCAACTGCGCCGTGCTGAACGCCGGCGACGGGCGGCACGAGCATCCGACGCAGGCGCTGCTGGACGCGCTGACCATCCGCCGCGCCAAGGGGCGCCTCCACCGGCTGTCCATCGCCATCTGCGGCGACATCGCCCACAGCCGCGTCGCGCGCTCGAACCTCATCCTGCTGGGCAAGATGGAAAACCGCATCCGCCTGATCGGCCCGCCGACGCTGGTGCCCGCGCAATTCGCCGAGTTCGGGGCCGAAGTCTATGACGACATGCGCGAAGGGCTGCGGGACGTGGACGTGGTGATGATGCTGCGGCTTCAGAAAGAGCGCATGGATGGTGGCTTCATCCCGTCCGAGCGGGAGTATTATCACCGCTACGGGCTGGATCGCGAGAAACTGGCGCTGGCCAAGCCCGACGCGATCGTGATGCATCCCGGCCCGATGAATCGCGGGGTCGAGATCGACGGCACGCTGGCCGACGACATCAACCGCTCGGTCATTCAGGAACAGGTGGAAATGGGCGTGGCCGTGCGCATGGCCGCGATGGAGCTGCTGGCCCGCAACCTGCGCGAGGCGGCATGAGCAAGCTCAGCGTCGCCCCCAACGAACGCGGCGTGGTGCGCCTGTTCACACTGGACATGCGGCCGGAAGAGGCGAAGTTTCTGCGCGAACCAGGTGCCGCGGCACAGGTGTTGGGCGTCGAGCGGCTGGAGGACGACGAGATCGAGGTCTTCCCCATCGCAGACCTGGAGGAACTGGGTCTGTTCGGCTACCTGACCGAAGGGTGCGGGATACCGGAGGATCAGCTGGACCGGGGCAGGCTCGATGCGATGAAGGGATGGGTCATGGTCGTGCGCAGCAAGGCGTTCGGGGGGCGGGCGGTGGAGTTGAAACCGGATCCGCGCGTGAAGCTGGCGGGCTTTTTCACGGAAGAAGCCACAAACTGGACCGGGCAGCCCATCGAAACCGAAAGCGCCAAACCCTATTCGGCCGCGCCAGTGCCGCCCCGCAAGCGGCGCGCGCGGGCCAGGCTGATCGGTCTGAGCCTCTTCATCCTGGTCATGGCCCTGATCGTTGGAGGTGTCCTGTGGCTACTACCGTGACTCGCTTTCCGGCGGACCGGCAGACCTATATCCGCGCCAATGCCTGGCTGGCAGCCTTTGCCATGGCGGCCGCGATGGCCTTTCTGTGGCTGATCGGCAACCCGTATGTCTGGACCGGCGCCCCCGCCGGGCTTGCCGCCGTCGTCGTGCGCAGCTGGTACCTGGCCTCCGAGGAACTGGCGACAGTCTGGGAAATCCGGGACGGCGCGCTGTATGGTCCCAACGACCGCAAGGTGACGCTGAACCAGATCGAACTGGTCCGGACCATGGGCAGTTTCGTCCAGGTCGTGACCCGCGGCGGCGACAAGCACCTGATCAAGTATCAGGCGGACCCCGCCGCCACGAAGGCCGCGATCGAAAGGGCGCAGCTATGAGCGAAATCCTGTTCACCACCGCCCGCCTGATCGACCCCGAGGCCGGAACGGACACGGTTGGCTGGCTGCGGATTTCGGACGGACGCATCACGGCGGTGGGTGCGGGCGACACCGAACCGGGCGGCGCGGAGGTCGTCGATTGCGGCGGCAAATGCCTTGCCCCCGGCATCGTCGATGTAGGCGTCAAGGTGTGTGAGCCAGGCGAGCGGCACAAGGAAAGCTACAAGTCGGCGGGTCTGGCGGCGGCGGCCGGCGGGGTGACGACGATGGTGACGCGCCCGGACACGACCCCCGCCATCGACACGCCCGAGTCACTGGAATTCGTCACCCGCCGCGCGCAGGCGGACACACCCGTGAACGTGCTGCCCATGGCCGCGCTGACCAAGGGGCGCGATGGGCGCGAGATGACCGAGATCGGGTTCCTCATGGATGCCGGTGCCGTGGCCTTCACCGATTGCGACCATGTGGTGACGGATACCAAGGTCTTTTCCCGCGCCCTGACCTATGCCCGGTCCTGCGGCGCGCTGGTCATCGCCCATCCGCAGGAGCCGGGGCTGAGCCATGGGGCCGCGGCCACGAGCGGCAAGTTCGCCGCCCTGCGCGGCCTGCCTTCGGTGTCGCCGATGGCCGAGCGCATGGGGCTGGACCGCGACATCGCTCTGATCGAGATGACCGGCGCGAAATACCATGCCGACCAGATCACCACGGCCCGCGCCCTGCCTGCGCTGGAACGGGCCAAGCGCAACGGCTTCGACGTGACGGCGGGCACCTCCATCCATCATCTGACGCTGAACGAGCTGGACGTGGCCGACTATCGCACCTTCTTCAAGGTCAAACCGCCGCTGAGGTCAGAAGACGACCGGCAGGCGGTGATCGAGGCGGTGCGGACCGGGCTCATCGACATCATCAGCTCGATGCACACGCCGCAGGACGAGGAAAGCAAACGGCTGCCTTTCGAAGAGGCCGCCTCGGGCGCGGTGGCGCTGGAAACGCTGTTGCCTGCAGCCTTGCGCCTCTACCACGCGGAACAGCTCGACCTGCCGACCCTGTTTCGCGCCATGGCCCTGAACCCCGCCAGGCGGCTGGGACTGGACTGCGGGCGGCTGGCGGTCGGGGCACCGGCGGATCTGGTCCTGTTCGACCCGGACGTGCCCTTTGTGCTGGACCGATTCACGCTGAAATCGAAGTCGCAGAACACACCGTTTGACGGGCAGCGCATGCAAGGTAGGGTGCTGGCAACCTACGTCGCTGGCAAAGAAATATTCCGGAGACCCTGATGCCGCCCATCGAGAGCACGACCGCCCAATTGCTGATCTGGGCGCTGATCGGATACGGGCTGGGCTCGGTCCCCTTCGGCATGGTCATCGCCAGGGTTCTGGGCCTCGGAAACCTGCGCAAGATCGGGTCGGGCAACATCGGGGCGACCAACGTGCTGCGCACGGGAAACAAGGTTGCGGCGGCACTGACCTTGTTGCTTGACGCCGCCAAGGGCGCGGCGGCGGTTCTGTTGGCGCGCGCCTTTGCCGGCGAGGACGCCGCACAGATTGCCGCGCTGACCGCTTTTCTGGGGCATTGTTTTCCGGTCTGGCTGGGGTTCCGGGGCGGCAAGGGTGTGGCCACATTTCTGGGGCTGTGGCTGGCTCTGGCCTGGCCTGTGGGCGTCGCCCTCTGCCTCACCTGGCTGGCCGCCGCCGCGGTGTCGCGGATTTCCTCGGTGGGCGCGCTGGCGGCGGCGGCCAGCTCGACGATCTGGGCCGTGCTGCTGGGCCATGGCACCGCGTTTGTGCTGGGCGCGATCCTGACGCTCTTGGTCTACTGGCGGCACGCTGCGAATATCGCGCGTATCAAGGCCGGAACCGAGCCGAGGATCGGGCGGTCGTAACACCTGCGCCATGTGCGCTGCCCTTGGTTCCCAGGGCTCCGACCCCACGGGCGATCTGATCGGCAGCGCACAGGATCCCCTCATCTGCGCACATACACGATTGATTGTTTTGAACGTGACCCCGGCCGTCGCCACCTGCTGGGATGTGCAGTCAATTGCGGCGCACGGAATGCTCAGGAACCATGCTGACCACCGTGCAATTTCGGCGCGACGGTCAGTGCATCAGAAAGGTGTACCCATGAACAAGATCAAAACGCTGCTGAGTGGCGTTGCCCTGTCGGTCGCGATTGCGACGTCGGCGATCGCGGCAGGCGTCGAAATCAACGCCTCTTCCACCGGCCTGGCGATGCAGGGCTACGACCCGGTGGCCTATTTCACCGACGGCGAGGCCACGAAAGGGGATTGGAAGATCACGGCGATCCATGACGACGCGACCTATCGCTTTGCATCGGAAGAAAACAAGGCCGCGTTCGAGGCCAATCCCGAAGCCTACTTGCCGGCCTACGGGGGATACTGCGCCTTTGGCGCGGCGATGGGCTTCAAGTTCGACGGCGATCCGAACTATTGGAAGATCGTGGACGACAAGCTGTACCTGAACCTGTCGGAGGACATCCAGAAGAAGTGGGAAGGCGACATCCCCGGCTTCATCGAGAAGGCCAGCGCCAACTGGCAGGACATCGCGGACAAGGAACCGACAGAGTTGCAGCAGCAATGAACCGGCGCATCGGCGGCGGGCCTTCCGCCGCCGGTTTTCTTTGTTTGCCGCTAGGCGGTGCGAGATCCGCTGAGGCCCGAGCGCTTGTGCATGGCGACGGCCGGTGATCCGGGAGGGCCGACGCGACGTATTACCGACAGAAGTTCGCTCGTGACGAACGAACCTAGACCTTTGCAGGAAAGGAACCGAAAATGATCGCAAGACTGGCTCTGATATCCACCGTCGCTGCGTTTGCTGCCGGGCAAACGGCTGCGCAGTCCTTCTCCGGTCTGTCGACGGCTTCGGGGAACTGGACGGGATTCTACGCTGGCGCGCAGGTTGGCTACATCGACGTGGGCACCAGCGTGTCGGGTATCGACGGCGACGACTGGCTGGGCGGTATCATACTGGGATACGACTATGACCTGGGCACCTGGGTCATCGGTGGCGGCTTCGACTATGACTGGACCGGGGTGAACCTCAGCGGTGCCGCCGAACTCGAGAACGTTTGGCGCCTCAAGGCCCGCGCGGGGTACAAGATAACCTCCGACGGCCTGCTTTACGGCGTCGCCGGCTATGCCGACGCCAGCACCGACGTTCTGGGCGACGATGACGGTTGGCTGATCGGTGCGGGTTACGAACAGGTCATCAACGGCAATTTCAGCATTGGCGGCGAGTTGCTGTATCACGAATTCGACAATTTCAACGGAACCGGAATCGACGTGGATGCGACCACGTTCCAGATCCGGGCCGCCTATCGGTTCTGAGACCGGACCGGAGCGAACGGACCCGCCGCACCGGGCGGCGGGTCGTTATAAATCTGGCCGGCAAGAAAGGCGGGTGTCAGTAGCTGAAGTCCGCATAGATGCGGGTCAGATCGCCGTCCCAATCGCCATTGTAGTGCTGCAACAGCTCATCGGCCGGGACGCGGCCGCTGTCGATGCTGTCCTTCAGCGCATTCAGGAAATGCGTTTCATCCGGGACCAGCCCACCGGCGCCAGGCCGGGCACGGGCCTTGAGACCGGCCTCGGAGATGGCCAGAACCTCGCGCGCCAAAGCGTGCATCTCGATATTGCCGGCCCTGGCCTGCAGGCCGTCCTTGCTGGCTGCAATGCGCAGCGCCTCGCGCGTCTCGGCATCCCATCCCTTGACGAGATCCCACGCGGCATCCAGCGCCGACTGGTCGTAGGTCAGGCCGACCCAGAAGGCGGGCAAGGCGCACAAGCGCCGCCAGGGGCCGCCGTCAGCGCCGCGCATTTCGATGAATTTCTTGATCCGTGCCTCGGGAAATAGCGTCGTCAGGTGATCGGCCCAGTCCGACAGGGTCGGCGTTTCGCCCGGCAGGGCCGGCAGCTTGCCCTGGAGGAAATCGCGGAATGACTGGCCCAGCGCATCGACGTATTTGCCGTCGCGATAGACGAAATACATCGGCACATCGAGCGCGTACTGCACCCAACGCTCGAATCCGAAGCCGTCCTCGAACACGAAGGGGACCATGCCGGTGCGATCCGGGTCGAGATCGCGCCAGACGCGCGAACGCCAGGATTTGTGACCGTTGGGTTTTCCGTCCAGGAACGGCGAATTGGCGAACAGCGCCGTCGCCACGGGCTGCAAGGCAACCGCCACGCGCAGCTTCTGCACCATGTCGGCCTCGGAGGCGAAATCGAGATTGACCTGAACCGTGCAGGTGCGCCGCATCATGGTGGTGCCCATGGTGCCGACCTTTTGCATGTAGCTGTCCATCAGCTTGTAGCGGCCCTTGGGCATCAGCGGCATGTCCTCGTGCCGCCAGATCGGGGCGGCGCCCAGACCGATGAACCCCACGCCGATCTTGTCGGCGATGTCCTTGACGTCGCGCAGATGCGCGTTCACCTCGTCGCAGGTTTCGTGGATGTTTTCGAGCGGCGCGCCGCTGAGTTCCAGTTGCCCGCCCGGTTCGAGCGAGACATTCGCCCCGTCCTTGGTCAGCCCGATCAGCTTGCCGCCCTCTTCCAGCGGCGACCAGCCGTGCAGGTCGCGAAGCCCCTGCAGGACGGCGACGATGGAGCGTTCGCCTTCATAGGGCAGCGGTTTCAGCGTATCCCGGCAGTATCCGAATTTCTCGTGCTCGGTCCCGATGCGCCAATCTTTCTTGGGCTTACAGCCCGCCGCCAGATATTCGGCCAGTTGTTCATGGCGTTCGATCGGTCCGCCGCCGGACTGAGGGATTGACATGAGCTGCGCTCCGATGCTGGGTCATTGCACTGTGGGCGCCAGTCGTGGGCGCATTTCGCACCGGTGTCAATGCAACCTGATCCCCAGCGGCCGGGTTGGATGCCGTTCCCAGATCACGACCGGGTGAACCGCCCCGCCGTTGAGTTCCGAGAGCATCTGTTCGGTCTTGAGCCCAGGCAGGGTCGAGAACACGTCGAACAGCGCCTCGGCCCCTTCGGCATTGACCGGTATGTGCAGGCTCGGCTGCCCCGGCTGCTCGAGCACCCAGAGCGCGGGCCGAGCCGTGGGATCGAGCGCCAGGCGTTCGATCTCGCGCGTGGCCACGACGCCGCCGGTCAGCGGCCCCATATAGGTGATCTGTCCCTCGTCCACGGTGACGACGCCCGGCCCGCCGGAACCGGTGCGAAACCGGCCCCTCTGGATGCCGACGATCGTCAGGCCCACGGCAATGCCCACCAGCAACCAGCCGAGCCAGGCCAGCAGGCCACCAGGACCGGTGATCCAGCTCAGGCCGACCAGCAACACCGCCGCAGCGGCAAACAGCTCGCGCCAGCGCCAGAAAGCCGCCCGCGCCTCGGGCCGGACAAAGCTCATGTTTCGGACCTTTTCCGGATGATCGCGGCGGAGAGGAAGTTCGTTTGCAACGTCATGCCGGAAACATCGTGCAACCGGGCGCAATCTTCAAGCCCGACCACGGCAGGGGACCAACGCCCCCCCGGGGGGCTTGCCGGCCGGATCGGTCGCCAGCGGGCACTGCGCCGGGGTCACGCCCAGTCCCCCAGCGTCTGCTGCCACAGCGTCAGGGCCGCCACCGCCGCCGTATCGGCGCGCAGGATGCGAGGGCCGAGGCTCACCACATGGGCGAATGGCAGCGCCGCCAGGCGCGACCTCTCCCGGTCGGAAAACCCGCCCTCGGGTCCGATCAGGATGGCCCAGGGCAGCCCCTTGCCGCTGTCTGCAAGACGCCGGGCCGAGCCGACCTCGGCCTCGTCGCAGAACATGAGCCGGCGTTCCGGGGGCCAGGCGTCCAGCACCCTGTCCAGTTTCTGCAGTTCCCCGACCTCGGGCACGAAGGTGCCGCCGCATTGCTCGGCGGCCTCCACGGCATGCGCCTGCAAGCGGTCCTGGCGGATTCTTTCGGAATTGGTGAAATCGGTCTGCACCGGCAGGATGCGCGCGGCCCCCATCTCGGCCGCCTTTTCGACGATGAAATCGGTGCGTGCCTTCTTGATCGGGGCGAACAGCAGCCACAGATCGGGCGGCCTCTGCAGCGGACGTGTCTGACGCAGGCATAGCAACCTGCCGCCGCGCTTGCCGGCCTCGGCGACCTCTGCCGCCCATTCGCCGTCGCGCCCGTTGAACAGCGCCACCGTAGCACCGGTGGCCAGCCTCATCACCCCGAACAGGTAATGCGCCTGCTCGCGCGTCAAAGGAACCGATTGCCCCGCACCCAAAGGGTGCTCTACATACAGCCTGATCTTCGCACTCATGAGACCCTACATATGCAAGGCGATGTTCCAACACCAGACGGTCAGGTCGCTGATGCGGTTGCCGACAACTGGGTCGATACCTGGGCGCCGGCCTTTGCCCGGCCCTACCTGCGGTTGTCCCGCGCCGATCGTCCCATCGGCACATGGCTGCTGCTGATTCCCTGCTGGTGGGGGCTGGCGCTGGCGATCCTGGACGGCGGCGATCCGCGCTGGGAAGATCTCTGGATCGCGGCCGGTTGCGCCATCGGCGCGTTTCTGATGCGCGGCGCGGGCTGCACCTGGAACGACATCACCGACCGCGACTTCGACGGCCGGGTGGAACGCACCCGGTCGCGCCCGATCCCATCGGGGCAGGTTTCGGTCCGGCAGGCGGTCGCATGGATGGTCATCCAGTCGCTGCTGGCCCTGCTGATCCTGCTGACCTTCAACCGGGCCGCCATCGCGATGGGCGTGCTGTCGCTGTTGCCGGTCACGATCTATCCGTTCGCGAAACGCTTTACCTGGTGGCCGCAGGTCTTTCTGGGCCTTGCGTTCAATTGGGGGGCGCTCCTGGCCTGGGCGGCGCATAGCGGCGGCGTCGGCTGGCCCGCCATCCTGCTTTATGCATCGGGCATCGCCTGGACGCTGTTCTACGACACGATCTATGCGCATCAGGACACCGAGGACGACGCGCTGATCGGGATCAAGTCCACCGCGCGGCTTTTCGGAACCGACACCGCCAGATGGCTCAAGTATTTCCTGGTCGCCACGGTCGGCCTGATGGGTCTGGCGGTGATCGAGGCCGCGCTGCCTGACGCCAGCTTCCTCGCACTCATCCTGGCCATCGCCGGTCCCTGGGCAATGGGGTGGCACATGGCCTGGCAATTGCGCGGGCTGGACATCGAGGACAACGCCAAACTCCTGCAGCTTTTCCGCGCCAATCGCGACACCGGCCTAATTCCGCTGATCTTCTTCTGCATTGCCCTGGCGGTGTGATTGCACCTCGGGCCGGGCGATTGTAAGACTGCCGGCCAAACGGCAATCGAGGCTGCAAACCGTCTGATGCGAGTACCCTTCACAGTTGTGGTCATCCTGACCTTTGTCCTGGCCGCAGGTCTGTGCATCATCGGCGCGAGCTACGCGGTCACGGCGATCGAGCGAAGCTCGGAGGCCGCCATACGGAAGGCGCTGGATCTCAACGGGCACGACTGGGCCGAGGTTCAGGCGGACGGGCTGCGCGTGGTCCTGACCGGAACCGCCAACGACGAGGCGACCCGGTTCAACGCGCTGACCGTTGCGGGCGCCGAGGTCGATCCGTCGCGCGTCATCGACGAGATGGACGTGGCCCCGACGGCAGATCTGGAACCGCCGCGTTTCTCGGCGGAAATCCTGCGCAACGACAGCGGCATATCCCTGATCGGTCTGATCCCTGCCAGCCAGGACCGCGACGAGCTGGTGAAATCCCTGCAGGTGCTGGATCGGCAGGCGCGGGTGTCCGACCTGATGGAGACGGCCGATTATCCCAAGCCGCGGGGGTGGGACGATGCGATGGCCTATGCCGTGCTGGCCCTGTCCAAGCTGCCGCGTGCCAAGATTTCGGCCAGTGCGGGTCTCGTCAAGATCACGGCGATCGCCGACAGCCCCGAAGAAAAAGTGCGGCTGGAACAGGAACTGACCCGCGCGGCGCCGCCGAGCCTGCGGATCGGCCTTTCGATCTCGGCGCCGCGGCCAGTCATCACGCCGTTCACGCTGCGCTTTCTGATCGACGAGACCGGCAGCCGGTTCGATGCCTGCTCGGCGCAGGATGAAAAGGCCCGCGACAGCATCATCGCGGCGGCGCATCGTGCGGGGCTGAGCGGAAAAGCGGCTTGCACGATCGGTTTGGGCGTGCCGTCCCCCCGTTGGGCGCAGGCGGCCGAACTGGGCATCGGCGCGCTGGCCGAACTCGGCCAGGGCAGCATCACGATTGCGGATGCCGACATCACCCTGGTGGCCCGCCAGGGAACGGATCAGGCCTTGTTCGACAGGGTCGTGGGCGAGCTGGAAAACAGCCTGCCGGATGTCTTTGCGCTGCATGCGGTGCTGCCCGAGTCCGAAGTCCTGGCCGCGACCGGACCGCCGGAATTCACTGCGACCCGCAGCCCGGAAGGGTTGGTGCAATTGCGGGGCCGCCTGAACGACGAGACCCTGCGCGAAATGGTGGACAGCTATGCCCGCGCCGCGTTCGGTTCAGATGCCGTGCACACCGCCACGCGCATCGTGCCCGACCTGCCCGCCAACTGGCCGGTACGGGTGTTGGCGGGGCTGGAGGCGCTGTCGCGGCTCAACAACGGCGTTCTGACCGTCACGCCGGACACCGTCACGCTGAGAGGGATGAGCCACGACGCCGATGCGAATGCCGACATCTCGGGGCTCTTGTCCGACAAGCTGGGCGAGGCGCAGGATTACAAGCTGGACATCACCTATGAGTCGCCGCCGGAACCCGAAGACGCCCTGCCCGATCCGGAACTCTGCGAGGCGAGAATCGCCGAAATCCAGCAAAGCGAAAAGATCACGTTCGAACCGGGCTCGGCCACGGTTGCATCCGACTCGCTCGATGCGGTGAACCAGATTGCGGATGTCCTGCGCGAGTGCGGCCCGATCCGCATGGAGATCCAGGGTCACACCGACAGCCAGGGCCGCGAAGAGATGAACCTGCAACTCAGCCAGGCCCGGGCGCAGTCCATTCTGAACGAATTGCGGGCGCGTCGGGTGCCGACATCGAGTTTTGCGGCCGTCGGTTACGGAGAAAGCCAGCCGATCGGCGACAACCAGACCGAAGAAGGACGCGAACAGAACCGCCGGATCGAGTTCCGCCTGATCCGGCCGGAACCGGTTGACGAAGGGCCGACCGGCCTGGAAGCCGCCGAAGAGCAGGCCGCAGAGCCGGACACCGACCCGGCGGACGCGACCGGGGAAACTCAGGCAGAGGATCAGTGACATGAACAGAACCGAATTCATCCTTGCCACGGCCATCATCCTGTTTGCCGCCTTTGCCGTGGGCTGGTTCACAAACTGGCTGGTTCACCGCCTGTCGCGCGTCCGCCAGAGCGACGTGGCCGATCTGGATCGCATGAGTCAGGAGCTGCACGAGGCGGAAGAAACCCGTGATCAGGCCATCACGTATCTGCAGCAGCGCGAGGCGGAACTGACCAACCAGCTGACACAGGCCGAGGCCGAACTGGCGGCCGCAATGGATGGTCTGCGCGCCGCGCGCCAGGAAGCCGAAGAGTTGCGGGCGCAACTGAACGGCTGAGGGTGCGGCGAAGCCGCGCACCAGATGCAAAACGGAAAGCGATCTCGCCAGCTGTCTGCGCCTCACCAGCGGGTCAGCGCATCCTCGTCCTCGTCTTTCGCGGCGACCCAGTCCGCGCTACCCGAGGTGATTTCCTTTTTCCAGAACGGAGCGCGGGACTTTAGGTAGTCCATCAGGAATTCGGCCGCTTCGAACGCGTCCTTGCGATGCGGTGCGGCGGTGGCCACCATCATGATCCGCTCGCCGGGGGTCAGACGCCCATACCGGTGAATCACCAGGACATCCCCGAGGCTCCAACGGTCCCGCGCCTCGGCCGCGATCCGGGCGATCGCCTTTTCGGTCATGCCGGGATAGTGCTCGATCTCCATCGCATTCAGTGCATCGGAAGCAAGATCGCGCACGACGCCGGTGAAGGTGACGATCGCGCCGTTGGCCGTGTTGCCGGCCGCAAAGGTATTGGCCTCGGCGCCCAGATCGAACGGCTCTTGCTGAACGACGATCCGCATCGGATCATCCCCCGGTCATCGGTGGGAAAAAGGCGACCTCGCGCACCCCGGCCAGCGGCGCGTCGAAATCGGAAAGCTCCTGATCCAGCGCCACCCGCAGGGCGGAAAGATCTGCAAAGGCGGCCTCGTACCGCGGCTCGCGGGCGCGCAGTTCGGCAACCAGATCCGAGACGGTCGCGGCCTCGGTCTCGATCCGTTCGCGCGGAAGGCCGATCCGTTCACGGACCCACGCGAAATAGAGTACATCCATCCCTTAGTTCTCCCTCAGATGGGGCATGGCTTTACGTAGGTAGTCATAGCCGGTGATCAATGTCAGCCCCGCCGCGATCCAGAGCAACCACAGCCCGACGCGGCCCGACCAGACGACGCTCCAGGACGAGGAACCCACGTAGTGTTCGAAAATTCCCTGCGAAAACAATACCGCAATGGCGATCATCTGGGCCGTTGTCTTCCATTTGGCCAGCTTCGTGACCTTCAGCGTCCCCGCCGTGTCGCCCAGGTACTCGCGCAGGCCCGACACGAAGACCTCGCGGAACAGGATCATCGTGGCCGGCAGCACCAGCCACGGGGTCCAGTGCTCGGTCGAATAGCCGACGATGATCATCAGCGCGATCACGACCATGGCCTTGTCGGCGATCGGGTCCATCATCGCGCCCATCTTGGTTTCCTGCTTCCAGGTCCGTGCCAGATACCCGTCGAACCAGTCCGTCACCGCGGCCGATACGAACAACAGCAGTGCGAACCAGTCGGCATAGGGGCGGTGGAAGTAGAGAAACATGACCGCCAGCCCGGGGGCCGCAAGAAGGCGCAGCAAGGTCAGGACATTAGGCAGGTTCCAGTTCATGGGCGGACACTACACCGGCGGCTGGAGAGTGGAAAGACGGGCGCAAAAAAATCGATGACGCGCAACCCGCCCGAGATCTTCGGGCCCTGTCGCAAGTACTCTTGGCGGGACTGTTCAGCCCCTTTCGTGGAAAAAGTCATAGACCTTCTGCGCCAGTCCCGCCGAGATCCCTTCGACGGCCTTAAGATCCGACAGGTTGGCGCGTGATACCGCCTTGGCGCTGCCGAAATGCGCCAACAGGGCGCGTTTGCGCGCCGCACCCACGCCGGGGATTTCGTCCAGCGGCGTCGCACCGACCGCCTTGGCACGCTTGGCGCGGTGGGTGCCGATGGCAAAGCGGTGCGCCTCGTCCCGCAGCCGCTGAATGAAATACAGAACCGGGTCGTTGCGCTTCAGGGCAAAGGGGTGCTGGCCGATGCGGTGGAACTCTTCCTTGCCGTGGTCGCGATCGACGCCCTTGGCAACGCCGACCATGGGGATGTCCTCGACCCCGTGCGCCTGCATGATCTCGTGCACGGCGCTCACCTGCCCCGCGCCCCCGTCGATCAGCAGCAGATCGGGCCACAGGCCCTTGTCGCGGTCGGCGTCCTCTTTCAGAAGGCGGGTAAAGCGGCGGGTCAGCACCTCTTTCATCATGCCGAAATCGTCGCCCGGCGTCAGGTCATCTCCGCGGATGTTGAACTTGCGATAGGCGTTCTTCATGAACCCCTCGGGACCGGCGACGATCATCGCGCCCACCGCGTTGGTGCCCTGAATGTGCGAGTTGTCATAGACTTCGATCCGGTTCGGCGGCGCGTCCAGATCGAAGGCCTCGGCCAGACCGCGCAGCAGCTTGGCCTGCGTCGCGCTTTCCGACATGCGGCGGGCCAGCGCCTCGCGCGCGTTGCGCAGCGCGCCCGAGACCAGCTCGAGCTTTTCGCCCCGCTGCGGCACCAGGATCTCGACCTTGCGGCCCGCCTTTTCCGACAGGGCCTGCTGCATCAAGTCCGCGTTCTCGATCCCGTCCGACAGGATCAGTTGGCGCGGCGGTTCCTTGTTGTCGTAGAACTGGCCCAGAAACGCCTCCATTACCTCGGCGGCAGAGACATCCGGCCCGACCCGTGGATAGAAATCGCGGTTGCCCCAGTTCTGGTTGGCACGGATGAAGAACACCTGAACGCAGGCCTGCCCGCTGTCCATGTAAAGGCCGATCACATCCGCCTCGGTCACGCCGCGCGGGTTGATGCCCTGCGCCGTCTGCACCTGCGTCAGCGCACGGATCCGGTCGCGCAAGGCCGCAGCGCGCTCGAATTCCATCGCGTCCGAAGCCTCCTGCATCTGCGCGGCCAGTTCCTCCTGGATTCGGGTCGAGCGTCCGGACAGGAACCGCTCGGCGTCGCGCACGCTTTCGGCATAGTCGGCCCGCGAAATCAGCCCGACGCATGGCCCCGAGCACCGCTTGATCTGATAGAGCAGGCAGGGCCGGGTGCGACTGTCGAACATCGCGTCCGAGCAGTTGCGCAGCAGAAACGCCTTCTGCAGCTGGTTCAACGTGCGGTTCACCGCGCCCGCGCTGGCGAAGGGGCCGAAATAGGCGCCCTTTTCCTTCTTGGCCCCGCGATGTTTCTTGATTTGCGGAAACGGGTGGTCCTTGGCCACCAGAATGTTGGGGAAGCTTTTGTCGTCGCGCAGCAGCACGTTGTATTTGGGCTTGAGCTGCTTGATCAGGTTCTGCTCCAGCAGCAGCGCCTCGGTCTCGGTGCGGGTGGTCAGGAACATCATCGAGGCGGTCGCGGCAATCATGCGCTCGATCCGGCCCGAATGGCCCGGGCGCGCATAGTTCGAGACCCGCGCCTTGAGGTTTCTGGCCTTGCCGACATAGAGCACCCGGCTTTCGCCATCGAGCATCCGGTAGACTCCGGGCGAACCGTCCAGCGTCTTCAGATACTTCTGAATGCAGGCATAGCCGGTTTCGCCGGAACCCGATGGAATGTCGCCTTCGCTGGTCATTGTCTTCAATTATGATTCTCTGTCACCGGCTGCAATCTCTGGCCGTTCAGTTCAAGAGAAAACAAATCCACGATTTCTGTGGATAACTGTGCCGATAACTTTCCGGTCGGCAGGATTTTTTGTTGTTTCAAGGAGATTTCTCAGAGTTGCACAAAAATTGGGCAGCATTTCAACGCATTGAATTTAAAGGAAACTTTTTCCAACATCTGACAAGTGTATGAAATAAAAGACATTTCTGTAACGCGATTGTAACGCAACTGCGAGCGGTGCAAAACTTGCAGCCGAAACCCTCATTCAGGTCCAAGGACATCGGGCGTTTGCCATGCCAGATGCTGTCCGCCATCCACGCATAGAAGCTGACCCGTGACCGCCGGGGCGTCCAGAAAATAGCCCAGCGCGGCCGTGATATCGGACGGATTCGCACCGCGTTGCAGGATGGTATTCGCGCGCTGTGCCGCGAAATGCGCATCGCTTTGCCGGTGCCCCTGCAAGGTCGGCCCCGGTCCGATCGCATTCACCCGGATCGCCGGGGTCAGGGCCTGCGCCGCCGTGCGCGTCAAGGCCCACAATCCCATCTTGGCAATCGTGTAGGACATGAACTCGGGCGTCAGCTTGCGCACGCGCATGTCCACCATGTTGACGATCAGACCGGTCGCGACCGGTTCGCCCCGGTCATCGGTTTCCGGTTTCAAGCCCTGCCGCGCCATTGCCTGCGTCAAGACGAACGGAGCGCGCAGGTTGCTTTCGATGTGGCGATCCCAGCTGAAGCGGGTCGCCGTGTGGACGGTGTCATGCTCGAAGATCGACGCATTGTTGACGAGGCAGGTGATCGGACCGCCCAGCGCCTCGGCAGCCTTGGGCAGCAATGCCTGCGTCTGCGTTTCGTCCAGAAGATCCGCCTGAAGGCCGACCGCCGATCTGCCGGTTTCCTCGATGCCGCGCACCGTCTCCGCCGCAGCATCCGCGGAACTGGCAAAGTGAACCGCCACGTCGAAGCCGCGCTCGGCAAGGTAGAATGCCATCGCGCGGCCCAGGCGATGGCCGGCACCGGTCACGAGAGCTCGGGTCATGGGCAACTCCTCGGCTGGAACCTCAAGTCAGAACGGCAATCACGTAAACGGCGTAGAGCGTGGACAGGGCAAAGCCCCACAATCGGGTGATGTTCTGCTTCAGAAAGACGAACGGGATGAGCAGCAGCGACGCGCCCAGCATCACCCACAGGTCGAATTCCAGAAACTCCGGATCGACCACGATATTGCCGAACAGGGTGGCGATACCGACGATGGCCAGGAGGTTGAACATGTTCGACCCGATCACGTTGCCCAGCGCCACATCCGCCTGCCGCCGGAGGGCCGCCATGATCGTGGTCGCGAGTTCGGGCAGCGACGTGCCGACCGCGACCAGGGTCAGGCCGATGACGGTTTCACTGACTCCATAGGTGCGCGCGATGACCGACGCATTGTCCACCAGCAGATGCGCCCCCATCGGCAGTCCGATCAGGCCCAGCGCGACATAGACCGCAATGCGCCAGTACGGCATGTCCGGGTCGGCCTCTTCCAAGGCGTCGAGATCTTCGGGCCCTGCGAAACTGTCCCCACAATTCTTGCGATGTGCATGTGCCTGTCGGAACGCGTTGAGCAGTATCAGCGTGAGGCCAGCCAGCAGGATCACCGCGCTGACCAGAGTGAACTCTCCGCGGAATGCGAGCGCGATGAAGACCACGGACGCGATCAGCATGAAGACGTAGTTGCGGCGGGTGTTGCATTCGCTGGTGTGCAGGGTGGCCAGCACCGCCGGGATTCCGAGGACGAGCAGCACATTCGCGGTGTTCGACCCCACGACGTTGCCCAGCGCGATGCCCGGGGCGTTTTCCTGGACCGCCTTGATGGCGATCAGCAACTCGGGCGCCGAGGTTCCAAAGGCCACGATGGTCAGGCTGACGATCAGGGCCGGCACACCGATGCGAAGGCTGAGGTTGACGGCCCCGCGCACAAGCGCATCGCCGGCAAGCAGCAGGATCAGCAGCCCGAGCCCGGCGAGCAGCCATGCGATCATGACCGCCCTCCCTTTTCGCAGGCGCAGGGCCCCTTGCCGATTCTGAATCGCCCGCAGCGCGGACATTTGGCCGAGGACAGACGCTTCTGCCCCGGAAACCGAAGCTTGCCGAACATCGCCAGCACGGCCATGCCGATCAGAAACAGGGTGACGGCCTTGATGATCACGTCACAGCCCGAAACGCGCGTAGGCCGCCCGCTCCTCCAGACCCGCGATGGCGTCCTGCGCCAGTTGCGTGCCGAAACGCGACCAGAACGGGCGCCGCATCCCGTATCGCCTGAATTTCACCTTTTCGCCGAACCGTTCCTGCATCTTGGGCTTGAGATGGCCGATGCCGTCGATCAGCCCAAGCTCGGCCGCGCGTTTCGCCAACCAGATTTCGCCGGTGAACAAGTCGGTGTCTTCGCGCAACTTCGAACCACGCCGGTTCTTGACGTGCGAGATGAAGTTCTGGTGGATGTCGTCCAGAATGACCCGGAGCCTTTCGACATCCTCTTCCTTCTCCGGTGCGAACGGATCGAGCATGGATTTGGATTTTCCCGCCGTGTGCACCCGCCGCTCGATCCCCTGCCGTGCCAGAAACACATGCGCGCCGAAACTGGCCGAGATGACGCCGATCGATCCCAGAACCGAGCTGTCGTCGGCCCAGATCTCATCCGCCGCAGCGGCCAGCCAGTAGCCGCCCGAGGCCGCAACGTCCTCGACAAAGGCGAAAACCGGAATCTTGGCCTCTTCCGCCAGACGCCGGATGCGCGACCCGATCAGCGAACTTTGCACCGGCGAGCCGCCGGGCGAGTTGATTTCAAGCGCGACCGCAACGGGTTTGCCCTTGCGAAACGCCTTTTCCAGAACTGGGGCCAAGGCGGTGTCGTTGATCGACGCACGTCCCGCCAAACCGATGGCGCCGGACAAGCGAACCACGGCAACGACAGGCGGCTTTTTCAGAAACGGCAGGCGAAAGTTCATGGGTGCCGATGTAGAGTGCGCCCCAGCCGTAAACAAGACACGCGGTCCGAGGAAATGCGGGGCGTTCGAGATTCCCGCGTGCTTTGGGCAAAAATGCAACGCCGCCGCAGGACGGCTCAGTTGCGGATACGCCAGCCGGTCTTGAAGATCCACCAGATCACGCCGAGGCAGATGCAGGTGAACGCCGCGATCGCCAGCAGACTGAACACGATCGGCACATCGGCCAGCCCGTAGAACGACCAGCGGAACCCCGAGATCAGATAGACCACGGGATTGAAAAGCGTGATCGTCTGCCAGAGCGGCGGGAGCATGGACACCGAATAGAATGTCCCGCCCAGAAAGATGAGCGGCGTCACGATGAGTTGCGGGATCAGCGACATCTGTTCGAAGTTGCTGGCCCAGATCCCCACGATGAAACCCAGCAGGGCAAAGCTGAGGCAGGACAGGATCAGGAAGGCCGCCATGGCAAAGGGATGCTCGATCCGGATATCCACGAAGAAGGTTGCGGTCAGCAGTATCACCAGCCCGACAAACAGGGATTTCGTCGCCGCCGCCCCGACATAGCCGATGACGATTTCCAGGAAATTCACCGGTGCCGACAGCAACTCATAGATCGTGCCCAGAAACTTGGGAAAGTAGATGCCGAATGAGGCGTTCGAGATCGACAGCATCACCACCGACAGCATGATGAGGCCGGGCACGATGAACGCGCCGTAGGACACGCCTTCGATCTCCTGGATACGGCTGCCGATGGCGGTGCCGAACACGACGAAATACAACGAGGTGGACAGGACCGGCGACAGAAAGCTCTGCGCCAGCGTGCGAAAAAAACGCGCCATCTCGAAACGGTATATGGCGGCGATGGCGGCCCAGTTCATCGCGCATCCTCCGACACCAGGTTGACGAAGATTTCCTCGAGGCTGGATTGCCGGGTCTGGACATCCTTCAGAACCAGACCTGCCTGCGCAACGTCGTTGAGCAAGGTCGTGATGCCCGTGCGCTCGGCCTGGGTGTCATAGGTATAGACCAGCGCATCCTTGTTGCCGTTCAGCGCCAGACGATGGCGCGCGAGGCTTTCGGGAATGGCCGGGATCGGTGCGGTCAGCATCACCTCGATCTGTTTCTGACCCATCTGCGCCATCAGCGCATCCTTGTCCTCGACCAGCAGCAACTCGCCCTTGTTGATCACGCCCACGCGGTCGGCGATCGCCTCGGCCTCTTCGATATAGTGCGTCGTCAGAATGATGGTCACGCCGCCTTGTTTCAACTCGGCCACGATGTCCCACATATCCTTGCGCAGTTCCACATCGACGCCGGCCGTGGGCTCGTCAAGGAACAGAACGCGGGGTTCGTGGGCCAGCGCCTTGGCGATCAGAACCCGGCGCTTCATGCCGCCGGACAGTTCCTTGATCGAATTGCTGCGCTTGTCCCAGAGCGACAGTTTGCGCAGGATCTCTTCAAGCCGGGCATTGTCCGGCCCGTGACCGAACAGGCCCCGCGAGAACCGGACGGTGTTCCAGACCTTTTCGAACGGCTCCAGGGCGATCTCCTGCGGCACAAGCCCGATCATCCGGCGGGCGGCGCGGTAGTCGTCCTGGATGTCGTGGCCACCGACGGTGACGGTACCCGACGTGGGGGTTGTTATTCCGCATATGGTGGAAATCAGCGTCGTCTTGCCGGCCCCGTTCGGGCCGAGCAGGGCAAGGATTTCGCCCTGCTCGATGTCGAGCGTGACGCCCTTGAGCGCCTCGAAACCGTCGGCATAGGTCTTGCGCAGGTTCTTGATGGACAGAATGGCCGGCATGTCAAATTCCCGTTCTGGCCAAGACCCTATTACGCCCGTCCCCGGCGGAACAGGCCATTTGCGCACAAGACCATGCGCGATTGCGCAAAGTCAGTCCCGCCCGGTCAGGCGGCCGAGCCAGCCCTTCTTTTCTTCCGGCGCATCTTCCTGTTCGGGGGTCTCCGGCTCGGCCGGTCCTTCCAGATGCTCCTGCAGGCTGGCGAAGAACTGATCCGCCATCTTCTTGGCAAAGCTGTCGATCAGGCGGCTGCCCAGTTGCGCCAGCTTGCCCCCGACCTTGGCCTCGACGTCATAGGCCAGCAGAGTGCCGCCACTGTCGGTTGGACCCAGCGTCACGCTAGCACCGCCCTTGGCAAACCCCGCGGCGCCGCCCTTGCCCTCGCCAGCGATGGTCAGCCGTTCGTTTTCGACCATGTCGGACATGGTCACGGTTCCCTTGAAGGTCGCCTTGACTGGCCCGACCTTCTGAACCACCGTGGCCTCGTATCCGTCGGCCGGCGTTCCCGTCACCTCCTGCGCGCCCGGAACGCATTTTCTGAGCACCTCCGGGTCCAGCAACGCCGCATACACGGCGGCGGGCTCGGCCCGAATTTCCCGCGAGTCGCTCATCTGCATGGCCGGTCTCCCCTGCTGTCGCCTGCGTGCTGCAACCAGACCTAGCGCCTTATTGGCCTGTCAGGCAACCGTTGCCGCGCGCTGAGAGCCATGGACTCGGCGGTCACTTGTGTTAGCGGTGGTTGCGGTGACCGGCCATTGATCTGCCGAACCGCCGCAGGAGCACGCAATGACGGAACCCATGCAGAACCGATCCGCCGCCGGCATCGCCTTCATCATCGCGGGCATGGTGGCGATCTCGGTCAACGACATGCTGATCAAACAACTGTCCGGCAGCTATCCCCTGCACGAAATGGTGTTCCTGCGCTCGTCCATCGGCATCGTGTTCTCGCTGGCGCTGGTTCAGTTCGAAGGCGGCGTCCACCTGCTGCACACCCGCCATCCGATCCTGCACACGATCCGGTGTCTGTTGGTGGTGGTGTCGAACATGACCTTCTTCGTGGCGCTGGCTGCGGCTCCGCTTGCCGATGTGACCGCCTTGTTCTTTGCCGCGCCGCTGTTCATCACCGTGCTGTCGATTCCGATCCTGGGCGAAAGGGTCGGGCCGATGCGGATCGCCGCCGTCGTCGCCGGTTTCGCCGGCGTGATCCTCATGCAGCGCCCCTGGGAAGGCAGCGAGTCGATGCAGGCTGACCGGATCGTGCTGCTGCTGCCGGTGTTTTCGGCGCTGACCTATGCGCTCAACCAATTGATGACACGCAAGCTGGGTGCGACCACCAAGGCGTCGGCGCTGGCCGTCTATATCCAGGGCATGTTCATCCTGGTTTCGGTCGGCTTCTATCTGGTTGCCGGCGACGGCCGGTTCGCGGCCGGCACCGACAACCCGAGCCTGACCTTCCTGCTGCGGGCCTGGACATGGCCCGCGGACGGTGACTGGATCTATTTCATCTGGCTCGGCCTGAACTCCGGCGTCGTCGGCTATTGCCTGGCGCAGGCCTATCGCGTCACCGATGCGGCCACGGTCGCACCGTTCGAATATGTCGGCCTGCCGTTGGCCGTGTTCTGGGGCTGGCTGATCTGGGGCGAGATTCCGGATGCGGTCGTCTGGATCGGCATGGCCCTGATCATGGGATCGGGGCTGTTCGTGTTCCTGCGGGAACGTCAGAAATCGACGAAGCTGGCCCGCACCGAGGTCAAGGGCCGCTACTGAGGCCCGTCATTCACCCGCCAGGCGCGACCGGTCGAAATGCCGGAAGGCGACCTCGGAGCCGGATCCATCGGACGTGAAATCAGGCAGCCTCTCCGGCAATTCCGAATAGAAGGCCACCAGTCCCGGTTCGACGCCCTGCGCCAATGCCGAACACTCCCTCAGACAGGCGTCAACATGCGCGCCTCGGCCCTCATCGCGCAGACATGCGATCAACGTCGAATGCAAGTCTTGCAGTTTCGCAAACGCATCCGACGCCAGTACCTCCACGTTACCGACCACGACATAGATCGGCTCGGGCTGGGACTTCCCGCGCAGCCTGATCGCACCGGCCTCAAGCATCGCAATCTCTCCCTGCGCCGCTTCGTGGACGGCGCCGGACACAACGATGTCATAGCAGACATGACGACAAACAGTTTCGAGCCGCGCCGCGACGTTCACGACATCGCCGATAACCGTATAGTTGAACCGCTTGCGCGAACCGATATTGCCGACGCAGCCCCGCCCCGTGGCGCATCCGGTCGCGAGCGCAACCGGCTCCTGTCCCTGCATTCCCGCGGATGCGTTGAACGCCGCCAGCGCCCGGCGCATCTGCAGGGCGGCGCGCACGGCCCGAACCGGGTGATCCGCAACCGGAACAGGCGCATTCCAAAACGCCATGATCGCGTCGCCGATGAACTTGTCGATCGTACCCCGTTCGGCAAGGATCTTGTCCCCGAGCCGCGAGAACAGCTCGTTGAGCAAGGCCACCAAACCGGATGCGGGCAGTTTTTCGGACAGGGGCGTAAAGCCGCGAATGTCGCAGAACATCACCGTGATGTCCTGGGTCTGCCCCCCGAGCGTCAGCGTGCGGCCGCTGCTTTCCATCTCGTCCAGAACTTCGGGAGCGACATAGTGCGAGAATGTCCGGCGTATCGCGCGTTTGTCCCGTTCCGTCACGATGAACAGGTACCCGGCCAGGGCACCGAAATTCGCCATGCCGCCGATCAGAGGAAAGGTGACATCCAGCAGCACCGCGCCGTTCTGAAACGCCAGCCAGCTCATCCCGACGACCGAGGCCGCCGCCACGCCGCCGGCGACAAAGGACGGAATCGCGCCGGCCCCGGACATGACCGCGGTGACGATCAGACCCAGCGCCACGAATGCGATCACTTCGAGCGCGGCGGTCACGTCCGAACGGCGGAGGGTCTCGCCCAGCAATATCTGTTCGATGATCTGTGCATGGATCGAAACGCCCGGAACGGATTCGCCAAGGGAAGTTTCCCGGATGTCCAGCAGGCCCGCGGCCGAGGTGCCCACCAGAACGATCCGCCCTTCGATCTCGGCCTGCAGAGCCGGATCGAACCCGCCGTCGAGCACATCGACGGCCGAAACGTACAGCCTTGGATCGTCGCGCCGATAGCGCACCCAGATCTCGCCGTGTTCGGTGGTCGGCACCTGAAAGCCGCCGAAGTCCAGCGCCAGCATGACGCCGGGTTCGCCCTGTGCGCCTTCAACGAAAATGTTCGCCTGCCCGGTGGCGACCCGCAACGCTTCGATGTTCAGGCTGGGCATCACTCCCGTCGGCCCATGCCACAGAAGCGGAACGGTCCGGACCACGCCCAGGCTGCCCAGCGGTGACACGTTCACCCCGCCGATCCCCTGCGCCGTGTCCGCCAGCGGTGGCGCCAGTGACGTCCAGCTGGGCACCCGGACCAGTCCCTCGGCCGGCCGCTCGCCGATTTCCACGATGCCGGCATGGGGGGCGACCTCATCCCCCTCCGAGTGCAATCGCGCGGCCACGCCGAGGATCACCGGCCATTCGGCGATGGCGTTTCCGAACCTCAGATCGTTGTCCAGCCGCTCTGCGTCCACGTCGTCGCGTAGCAAGCCGGCGAAGGCGGGATCTTGCGACAGGCGTGCGGGGGAATAGCGGTCCGGTTCCGCAAACAGCATGTCGAACGCGATCGCTGCGGCACCGTAGTCGCCCAACCTCTCGACCAGTTCCGCCAGTTTGGTGCGGGGCCAGGGCCAATGACCCACAGAAGACAGCGAGGCCTCGTCGATATCCACCACGCGCACCGGCAGGTCCGGCTCGAAGCTTCTGGGTGAAAGCCGCTGCAGATAGTCGAAATAGATCAGCCGCGCGGCCTCGACCGGATAGGGGTCCGACACCCTCAGGAAACACCCCGCTAGGATGAGGACGAGGCCAAAACCGCGGATCGTCCAGGCGCGGCGGCCGGTTCCGGACAGCCACGCCATGTCACGAATGACGGCCGGAGACCAGCATCAGCCGCCCTCACCGCCGACCGACCCGCCGCCGCCTCCGCCGCCGCCCTGGCCGCTTCCGCCGTGAAGCCCCCCGCCGACACCGCCGAATTCGCCGCCGCCCTGGCCGCCCTGCGGGCCACCGCCCTGCCCGCCCTGATCCGCCGCGCTCTGGCCGCCGACGCCGGTTCCGACATCGCCGGCGGTCCCGTCTGCTGTTGAGCCTGCAACGCCCGTGCCACCAGTGTCCGCCCCGTCGTCCGCCTGTCCGCCGATGCCGCCCTGTCCGCCTTGGCCACCTTGGGCCGCGCCGCCGCCGCCACCGATCTGGCCTCCGGATCCGCTACCGCCCGGAGATCCCCCCGGCCCTGCCGTGTCGCCGCCTGCGCGCCCCCCGAGACCCGCGGGCGCTGCGGTTTCGGGCTCAGGATCTGGCGAAGGAGGCGCAGCAATTGCAATCTGCGGCGCGCTCGGCGCGGGGCGTGCCGGCGCGGGGCGTGCCGGCGCAGGGACGGCCTGCGGAGCAGGTACCGGTTGCCGTGCCCGGGCCTCGGATTGTGTCGGCGGTTCGGTGATATCGCTGCACCCTCCGGTATCCGCCTGGAACGCCGCGCGCAGCGATCTTTGCGATCTGATGAAGGGAAAGCCTCGGTTCAGCGCCTGCAGGGCCTGCTGGTTGTTGATCGGCCGCCCGACACGCCCGCGGGGCGTCGTTGCAACCATGGTGCACTGCCCCCGGATCAGCGAACACCGCCCGCTTGCGCCGCACATGCGGACGGACCCCGCGAGGATGACCATTGTGCTTTGCCGGTCGCCCAGTACCCAGACATCGAAGACGGTACCGCGCACGCCCATCGTCGCGGTCGGCGTATCGACGACATAGGCGGATTTCCTGCTTTTTCCCGAAATGAAGCGAAAACTGCCGCCCAGCGCCTTGACCGCGAAATTCCTGGCCTTCTGGTTTCCCCGCATCATCGACACGTCAAGAACCATGCTGGTGTTGGGGCCGATCGCGATCTTCGTTTCGTCCGCAAAGATGATCTGCACGATGCCGGTGCCGTTTGTGGTTATTGTGTCACCGCTGTCTATCGACATGCCGGCCTGAAGGCGGCGCGACTTTCCTGCGGTCGTCACGCTGGCGCCTTGCTTGACATCGACCACCGTGCCGATCGCCGCAGTTGCAGATCCGGCGGAAACCCAAAGACCACTGCTCAGCACAAGGACCAAGAACAGACGCAACCAAGCCAAATCCACCGCCCCCCCACAAGGTACAGAACACAGCCCGGTCATTGGTCAAGACAGGCCCGGATCGGACCCTTTCGCGCCTGCATAAAATCATTTTTGCCACAAATTTGAGTGAACTATGCGCTATTTTGCATAAGTTTGGCAAGGTTTTCGGCCCGGCTGTTCAGAAGGCGCTTGCCGACCGGAAGCCGGGCGGGTCGCCGGACGACGCCCAACACGGCGCGCCCACCGGTGTCAGCGCGGTGACGGCGGCTTCAGCCCTGTTCCTTGAGCAGCCGCTGTTTCTGCCGGGACCAGTCGCGTTTGGCCTGGGTTTCGCGCTTGTCGTGTGTCTTCTTGCCCTTGGCGATGCCGATTTTGATCTTGGCGATGCCCTTTTGGTTGAAATAGAGCACCAGCGGCACCAGCGTCATGCCCTTGCGCTGGGTCGCGTTCCACAATTGCGACAACTGCTTGCGCGAGACCAGCAGCTTGCGGCGCCGCCGTTCCTCGTGCCTGAAGACCTTGGCTTGCTCATAGGGCGGAATGTAGCTGTTCACGAGCCAGAGTTCGCCATCCTCGACCGCGGCGTAGCTGTCCGCGATGTTGGCGCCGCCGGCCCGCAGGGCCTTGACCTCGGACCCTTCCAGGACGATCCCGCACTCGATGTCCTCTTCGACGGCATAGTCGAAGCGGGCACGCCGGTTCTCGGAGATCACCTTGTAGTTCGGATCGGTTGTCTGCTTTGCCATGACGCGCAGATGTATGCGCCCTTGTCGGCCCATGCAAGCCGGCGATGCACCTGGCAACCGCCTTGTTCCCGCGGCGTCACCCTGAACGGTCCGATCGCAGGTGCTGCACGATCCCGATGGCGCTGATCGCGATCCAGAATCCCTCGATCAGCATCGAGGCCAGGTTGAAACTGTGCAGCAGCGAATAGACGATCAGAACCGACCCAAGAAGGTTGGCGGCCGGAAAGGCCAGATCCTCGGAATTCATCCATCGGACCTGGGTAGCGAAATAGGCGGCGACCACGATCAGCGCCCCGAAGGATCCGATGGCATCTGCCAGTGTCAGGGTTTCGAGGGCCATGGTCACATCCATTCTCCGCGCCAGATTTGCGATCGTGGCAGGTGTTAGTTCGTCAAGCGCCGGCTGACAATCCGGCGGCGGCATGACGCGAAGGCGACCGAAGGCGGGGAATCGCGCCCGGTCCCTTGCTTTTGCCGCCCGAATGTTGTCCCTGTGCGAAAAACCAGGGGATTCAGCCTATGCCGATGTACCGATCCAGAACCACCACCCACGGACGCAACATGGCCGGGGCGCGCGGCCTGTGGCGCGCGACAGGCATGAAGGACGAAGATTTCGGAAAACCGATCATCGCCATCGTGAATTCGTTCACCCAGTTCGTGCCCGGCCATGTCCACCTGAAGGATCTGGGCCAGATGGTCGCGCGCGAGGTCGAAAACGCCGGGGGCGTGGCCAAGGAATTCAACACCATCGCGGTGGATGACGGCATCGCCATGGGCCATGACGGGATGCTCTATTCCCTGCCCTCGCGCGAGATCATCGCGGATTCGGTGGAATACATGGTCAATGCCCACTGCGCCGACGCGATGGTCTGCATCTCGAATTGCGACAAGATCACGCCGGGGATGCTGATGGCCGCAATGCGGCTGAACATCCCCGCGGTCTTTGTCTCAGGTGGCCCCATGGAAGCGGGCAAGGTCGTCTGGGAGGGTCAGGAAAAGGCGCTGGATCTGGTGGACGCCATGGTGGCCGCCGCCGACGAAAAATACAGCGACGAACAGGTCGCGGCAATCGAGCGCTCGGCCTGTCCGACCTGCGGTTCCTGTTCAGGCATGTTCACGGCCAATTCGATGAACTGCCTGACCGAAGCCCTCGGCCTTTCCCTGCCCGGCAACGGGTCGACGCTGGCCACCCATGCTGACCGAAAGCGTCTGTTCATCGAAGCCGGCCACCTGATCGTCGATCTCTGCAAGCGGTACTACGAACAGGACGACGCCAGTGTTCTGCCGCGCAACATTGCGAACCGGACCGCGTTTGAGAACGCCATGTCTCTGGACATCGCCATGGGCGGGTCCACCAACACCGTTCTGCACCTGCTGGCCGCCGCCATCGAGGGCGAGGTCGATTTCCATATGTCCGACATCGACCGCCTGTCGCGCAAGGTGCCGGTTCTGTGCAAGGTGGCGCCCGCAAAGAGCGACGTGCACATGGAAGATGTTCACCGTGCCGGCGGCATCATGGGCATTCTCGGCGAACTGGACAGAGCCGGACTGCTGAACACGTCGGTGACAACGGTGCATTCCCCGACCCTCGCGGACGCGTTGGACCGCTGGGACGTTCGGCGCACCAACAGCGCGTCGGTCCACGATTTCTACCGCGCCGCTCCGGGCGGCGTGCGGACCCAGACTGCGTTTTCGCAGGAGCGCCGCTATGAAGACGTCGATCTGAACCGGGAAACCGGGGTCATCCGCGATGCCGAACATGCGTTTTCGCAGGATGGTGGCCTGGCGGTACTCTACGGTAATCTGGCCGAAGAGGGCTGCATCGTGAAGACCGCGGGCGTAGACGACTCGATCCTGAAGTTTTCCGGCCCGGCGCATATCTTCGAAAGCCAGGACGACGCCGTTTCCGGCATCCTGACCGGCAAGGTCAAGGCGGGTGAGGTGGTGCTGATCCGCTATGAGGGACCGCGGGGCGGGCCGGGCATGCAGGAGATGCTGTATCCCACCAGCTATCTCAAGTCCAAGGGGCTCGGCGAAGCCTGCGCGCTGGTCACGGACGGGCGATTCTCGGGCGGCACGTCCGGATTGTCGATCGGTCATGTCTCGCCGGAGGCAGCCGAGGGCGGCCTGATCGGGCTGGTCGAACAGGGCGACCTGATCGAGATCGACATCCCCAATCGCAGTATCCACCTGGCCGTGGACGATGCCGTTCTCGCGGCGCGCCGCGAAGCCCAAGACGAAAAGGGATGGCACCCGGCGAAGCCGCGCAAGCGCAAGGTGTCCACCGCCTTGAAAGCCTATGCCAAGCTGACCACCAGCGCGGCGAAAGGCGCGGTACGCCAGCTGTGACATGTCCCGGCCGGCGCCGCGCCCCGCGCGGCGCCGGGCCCAACCGGAGGAGATGTCGCGCCAGAGACATCGACGACGGGCGGGAGTGTCACGCCCCCGGGGTCAGTCTCCAAGTTTCGCGTGAACCTCGTCCAGGTCGATCTCTCCGATCGGCATCTTGTTGGCCGGATTCTCGAAATCGTACTTGAACAGTTCGAAATCCCGTTTGTAGATCTCGTAGACGAGGTGCATGGACAGATCGTCGAAATAGTCTTCGACCGGATGCGCCCGTTTCGGTCCGTGGCCTTCGGATTCGTTGAACCGGGGTATCTCGCCCAGATCCACAGAATGCGGCGTTTCGATGTGGTTCAGCACGTCCCGCATGCCTTCGTCGAACTTCTCGGTCCAGAAGATGCGGTCGTATCGTCCCCCGTTGACGATGAAGGTCGAGACGTGGCCGGACATGGCCGACCAATGAATGTCCGGATCCATGGGCCGCCGCCAGCGGATGGTGTCGCGGGCAAACAGCAGGAACCTGCGAAAGCTCCGGATCTGATCGAACGCCTGCTTGCCGTCCTCGCCGCCGACCTCGATGCCGTAGTTGTACACCAGCGACGGTACCAGATTGCCACGGTACCTTTTACCGTTGCGCTGGATGCCGCAGATCTTGTCGAAGAAGGAACTCAATATGCGCGTGTAGGGGTTGCGCACGCAGGTGAAGGCAAAGGACCGGTGCGACTTGACGTTACGCGAGATCGGATCCTGGCTTCGGTCCATCGCCCATTTGTGCAGCCCGTCCTGCGCGTCGTGAATGTCCCCGTCGAAAAACCGCCCATGATCCGAGTAATACATGATCTGGCCGATGGTCGAGCACGCGCATTTCGGCACCACCCGATAGACCATGCTTTCACTTTCCGTCATCCAGGTGCCCGGAAACCCCATCTGCCCCACCTCCAATGCCATTCGATCTCAAATCGAGCCAAAGGCCCTTGATGTCAAAAAAACAAAGAAACCGAGTTTATTCAATCGCGCTTCCGCATTATCAGGGTGAGCCAAGAGCAGCAACACGGCGCGGCGTTCCGAGGCATGGCAAGAATTGCGTATATCCTATTGTGCCACAAGAACCCGGACGCCATCGTCGCGCAGAGCGAACAGCTGACCGCCGCCGGGGATTTTGTCGCGATCCATTTCGACGCCAGCGCATCGTCCGAGGATTTCCGACGCATTCAGGCCGCGCTGGCGGACAATCCCGATGTGACCTTCGCCCGCAAGCGCGTCAGGTGCGGCTGGGGCGAATGGTCCCTGGTCCAGGCCACTCTGAACGCCTTGGAGGCGGCGGTGGACGCCTTTCCCCATGCCACGCATTTCTACATGCTGTCCGGCGACTGCATGGCGATCAAGACCGCGGAATATGCGCATGGGTTTCTGGACGCCAATGACAAGGACTATATCGAAAGCTACGATTTCTTCGGCAGCGACTGGATCAAGACCGGCCTGAAGGAAGACCGCCTGATCTATCGCCACGTCTTCAACGAGCGGACGCAGCGACGGCGGTTTTACGCATCCTACGAATTGCAAAAGCGTCTTGGGATGACGCGCGAGGTTCCGCAGGATCTTCAGATCATGATCGGCAGCCAATGGTGGTGCCTGCGCCGCCGCACGGTCGAACAGCTTCTCGATTTTCTCCGGTCCAGGCGCGACATCCTGCGGTTCTTCCGAACGACCTGGATTCCGGATGAAACCTTTTTTCAAACCCTCACCCGCCACCTGATTCCGGACCGGGAGATCGAGAACCGGACGCTGACGTTCCTGATGTTCACCGATTACGGGATGCCGGTCACGTTCTACAACGATCACTACGATCTTCTCTTGACCCAGGACTACCTGTTCGCCCGCAAGATCAGCCCGGAAGCACGGGAGTTGAAACAGCGCCTGGGGCAGCTCTATTCGGCCCGGGGGGTGTCGTTCCAGATTTCGAACGAAGGCCGGAAGCTCTACGACTATCTCGCCGGGCGCGGCCGGATCGGGCGGCGTTTCGCCCAGCGATTCTGGGAAGCCGAAAGCACATTGGGACGCGAGCGCGAACTGATGATCGTGATCTGCAAGAAATGGCACGTCGCCAAGCGCCTTGCGGGCCAGATCTCACGCCATACGGGGCTTCCCACGGTTGAATACCTTTTCAACGAGGAAGACACGGCGCTGCCGGATCTGGGCGGCGTCGAAACCGGACTGGGCAAGCGCAACCGGCATTGCCGGGCGCTGATGCGGATGCTGTTCGATCACCTGCAGACGGACCGGCTGGTCATATGTGTCGATCCTTCCAGCCTGGACATCCTGCGCGACTTCTGCGCGGACCGCTGCGTGACGCGGCTGCTCGAAATCGAATGCACCTATTCCGACGACTACCTGACCGGACATGCACGGCGTGTCGGACTTGCCGGTGAGAACACGCCCCAGGCGCATCTGGAACGGCTGTTGCCGACCATCCGCAACGACTTCGCGCTCGAGTCCGAGGCCATACGCGACGCGGGTTTCGACCGATACGGCCGGATCGGCGAAGCGCGCCCGCGCGAGGAAAACGCCCACAAGGTTGCCGAGTTCCTGTTGATCTCCACCGGCAAAGCGCAGGAAATCCTCGAAATCGACTATCTGTTTGCCGACTGAGCCCTTGCTCCGGTGAAATCCTACTTGGACTTCCAACTGTCCAGCCAGCGCCGGAACCGGCTGCGATGCTCGTCAATGGCATCGCCCGCCGCATGGAAGCTGTCTTCGACATTTTCGATCATCGGGTCGATCCGTGCCGCGCGGAACCGGCGCCAGCGCACCCAGATGGCCCAGAGGATCGCGAAGAAAACCGTCAGGAAGATGATGTTGAACCACGGGATCAGGCGCACGTCAGGCCCTTCGACCGTCTTGATGGAAATGGCGTTGGGGAAGATCGACATGAACTCGTTGCGCCAGCCGTAATGCGTGACCGCGACCCATTCGGGGTTGTCCTTGGTCGAGATGGCGTCATTCGCCTCGGTATAGAGGTTGGCGGTGTCGAACTTGAAATAGGGCGGCCAGCCCCACCCGGTATCCTCGTTGCGATAGACGATGGCCTTGCCGTTCGGCCGCACGGCCTGAATGAACTGCACGTCCCGGTTGATGAGATTCGCCGACTGATCGTCCGGAGTCGCCCAGAAGATGCGGGTCCAGTCGTTCAGCTCCTGCCGCTCCTCATAGGTGTTGACGATGCGCACGATGTCACGCTGCGGCAACGAGTATTGCAGCAGCGCCCCCACGGCGATCCAGAAGGTCAGAATGAACGCCCATTTGACATAGACCATGTCCCGGTCCTCACATGTAGTTCACGACGTAGATCAGGGCCGCAATCGCCACCCATGGCACAATATAGACCGCAAGGATAAGCTTGCGGCGGAACGAGTTGTCATAGGCCTTCAGCCCGCGCTCCACAAACGCTTCCTTGCTGCCGGTCTTGCCCTTCTTGTCCCACCACGTCTCGAGCTTGCCGCGCCGCACCCTGCGGGAATAGAGGGACAGCCCGACATAGGCAATCGTCTGCACGACCAGCAGGATCAGGATCAGCCGCAGCGCGCCAAACATGTCAAATCCTCCTCACCGCGCCCCAGGGACCGACCCGGCGGAGGATGTCCTCGCTCACCCGGTCCTCGCCGCTCATGTCCGGTTCCTGCCCGAACAGTGCGGCGCGCGCCCCGGCCTTGTCCACCTGATATTCCCGCGCCAGGAAGTCGGCAACATAGGCCCGCTTGGACTGGGACCATGTGGCATAGGTGCGATAGAACAGCTCCTTGTGGCAGATGAACATCTGGCGGGGATCGAGCGGCGCCAGTTCCGACAGCAGCATGTTGACCAGGTCGCGGTCGCGCGTGTTCGCCGCGCGCAGCGAATAGAAATAGGCCGGATGGTCCGACGCGATACGCGGCCACGGCCCGCCGTCCTCGGCCCAGCGCAAAAGCTGCGCAAGGCCGTGATAGGCGTCGGGCAGCCGGTCCGCGTGATTGCGCGCCAGCCGCCGCATGTCGCCGCGATCCAGCCCGGTCAGGTCGATCCCGGCGCTCGCGGCGGTGTCGATGGCGATGAAATCCATCTTTTGCCGCAGGATCGCCGCGCCGTCCACGCCGCGCGCCTTGACGATCGGTTCGACCAGATCGTTGTAGTCCAGAAACTTGGCGATCTGGTTGCGTTGCGACGGATCGAAAACATATCTGATCGGCAGGTCGTCGGGCTTTCCGCCCATGCAGATCGCGGCCGGGTGATCCACGTCCGGAAACAGGTACATCCCGCCGAAATGCGCGGTCCAGAAATTGCGCTGTTCGAACACGGTATGGCGCAGATGCACCGGGTTGCGGGTCACGTCACCGGTCTGTTTCGCGGTCTCGATCATCTGAGCGATCAGAACATCGTCGAACCAGGCGTCCTCCTCGGTCTTGAACCGTTCGACCATGCCCGCCAGTTGCTCGGCCTTGCGCAAGGTGCCGCCGACCGTGTCGGCCTCGATCTCGATCTTGCGCAGGTTCAGCAGGTCGCGCGGCGAGGTGAGTTTGACGACCGAGTTCACCAGTTCTCCGGCCACCGCATCGGTGGCGGTCAGGGCGAACAGCTGCGCCTCGTTCATCTCGATGAACTCGCGCAGGATATCGCGCGAGGTCGAGAATTTGACGTTCAGCAGCGGGCTGCGTTTCTGCTCAGTCGTCAGCAGGATGAACTGCCGATTGACACCGTTGGGATTGAGGTAGAGTTCGTCCTCCAACTCGATCCCGATCTCGGGCGAATAGCCTGAAATGTCGATGTGAAAATCCGAAAGTCGCGTGGTCTTGCCCGACAGATGTTGCAGCGCGCGATTGTACCGCTCGACCAGAGCCGGGCTGGAGGTGTGGACGAGATTGCCGAACATCAGGCCTTTTTCGATGAGGCGGATCATGAGGACCACCTGTGCGAAGCCTGAAGTTCAATGCCTTTCACGACTCCGACCCAATAGGGCGCGGAAAGAATGATGGCGCCAACGAGCAGAACCGAAGAGTCCAACTTGTGTCTCAACTCCGGAATGGCGGGGTTGGCGGACACCAGTGCTGCAATGGCACCGGCATACACTGCCACGGAAATCAAGAGGCTGAGCGTCCACCAGACAAAGAACCGAACCCACATGAAAGCGCCTGACGGAACCGGCAAGCATTTGTTGATGGTCCAAATCACAAACCTGATGCCGGCATAGGCTGCCAATGAGCATACGGCGATATAGGTGAGATCGAGCAAGCTATTTCCCCTCCAGATACCGTCGCTTGGCCTCTTCCATCCGTTGCATCTCACGCACCGCGTTTTCGATGGCGACCTCGTCGCTCTTGTCGGCATAGCGAAACTCGCTGTCGGCGTAACGGTTGATCTCTTGGATCACCATTTCGACCGTGATCGGCTGGCGCAGGTCTTCGATCATCGCTTTCTTGGTATCGTAGTCGCGGAACAGGAACAGGTCGGGGTTTTCCATCCACTCGTCGGGCAGTTCGAAATCCATCGCCCGCACCTTGACCGCGTCGGTAATGTTCTTGATCGCGCGGCCGGTGAACCGTTCGTCCGCCTGCTGGATCGCCTTGAGGTAGGTGCCCAGCTTGGCGATCGTGTCCAGCTGGCCGATCTGCCCCTCGACCTTCTCATAGACGCGCAGCAAAGCGTCCTCATGCGGGCGGGAGTGGCTTTCGAAACTGGCGGCGACCGCCTTCTTGATCTCCTGCGCGGCATACAGATCGTGCTCGCCCAACGGAATGTCGTGGTTGCGGCCCATCAGCAGATGCAAGATATCGATGTAGTCCTCGCGCGTTTGCGGCCCATCCACAAGAAACCGCGCACCCGCCCGCTGGCGCAGGGCATCGTCCACGTTCTCGGGGTAGTTCGAGAACATGCCAAAGGTGCAGTTGCCGCGCACGACGGTGTTGGCGCCGGCAAAGCTCTCCATCAGCACCGCGGTGATTTCCAACTGCCCGGCACTGGACTGCCGGTCGCCGCGTTTGCCCGCCAGCTGATCGATGTCGTCGATGGTGCCGAAGCCGATCACCGAGGGGTCGATGATGGTGTTGATAAAGGCCTTGGCGTTCTGGCCGGACTTGCCCTGATAGCTGTCGATATTGTCGGTGCTCAGGTTCTGATAGCGGAACGGGTAGCCCGCGTTCTGACAGTATTCGTGGATCAGCCCGGCCATCATCTGGATCAGGGTGGTCTTGCCGGTGCCCGGCTTGCCGTCGCCCATGAAGGTGAAGATGAACCCGCCGAGTTCCGCGAACGGGTTCAGGCGGCGGTCGAAGTCATAGGCCATCAGCATCTTGGCCAGCTTCATCGCCTGATACTTGGCGATATGGTTGCCCACCACCTCGTTCGGTTTCTTGAACGTCATCGTCAGCGTGGTGGATTTGGCCTTGGAGGCGGGCTCGAACCCCCGGATGGTCAGATCGTCGGCCTCGACATGCCAGGCGGCGTTCCGGAAACCGGCCAGATGCCCGGCAGACTGGGCGCGCAGGGCGGCCTTTTCCATCAGTTGCTCGGCATAGGCGCTGGTGGCTGCGATCAGATGCGCATCATCTGGGGCATGTTTGGCCAGCGTCTGGTCCAATTCCCACAAAGCGCCGTGCAGGGCAAGCTGGCCGTTGTCGGTCAGAACTTCTTCGATCTCGCCGAGATCAACGGTGGTCTCGCCCAGATGCGAGGACATCAGATAGGCCAGTGCATTGCCGAATGTGTGGGCGGTGATCAAGGCCTCGGCCGTCAACAGCTCCGAAAACTCGGTCTTGCGGGAAGCGGGCAAGTCGCCGGCCAGATTGGCGCGTTTCAGGTCGGCCAGCGGAGTTTGGTCCGCATAGGCTTCGGCTACGGCCAGCGCGATGGCGATGGCGCGCCGGATCGCCTGCTGCGTGGTGGCCTGAGGCGGCGAGACCAGCGCATCGCCACCGTCCGACGCCTCGATCCGTTCGACCAGATGCACCCCGTCGGCGCGCGACGACCGCCGCGTCACCAGACCCGGCGTGGTAGAGCGGAACCGCCGACCGGTCGCCACGCCCGGAGACCGCTCAACCGTCGCTTGGACGGGTTTGGCAATCCGTGGCGCATGCTCGAACCCGTTCAACAAGGCGGTTGCCGCCGGATAGTGCTTGCGGATGTCCGTCTCGCGCAATTCCATCTGGTCTGACGTCAAGCTCATCTCAAAACCGCCATTGCCTCTTCAATACCTCAAAACCTGCCCGGAATTGCTGACCACGAATTTCCGCACATCGGCAAAGCCCGGCGGGTTGCGTTCGGCCAGCACCTGAAACGGGCGCTGGGGCAGGATGATCGACCGCTGGGTGCGGGTCGCCCCGGTCTCGGCCCCCTGCCCGCCAAACGGGTCCAGCGCAAATACCTCGCGCTCGACGGTCGAGAACCATCCGGCGCGCTCCTCGACGACTTTTTCGCTTTCCAGTTCCTCGGTGGTCCAGGCCAGCGCCCAGTCCTGGCCCTCGGGCGCCTGCGCATCCTCCAGCACCTGCCGCAGGGGTCCGGATTGCTCGGTATAGGCCGAGGAATACATCGGCCCCACATGGATGCGCCGCAGGTGTTTTGGGTGCAGGTCGTCAAAATCCTCGTCGAATCCCTTGGCGATCGTCAGCAGTTTCAGCCCGCCCAAGGACTGCGCCATCAGGTGTGCCTGCACCTCGGGCCAGCGCCGCTGATCCTTGGGCAGCGCCACGCGGCCAGAATCCTCAAGCTGCATCAGATAGATCACCGGCAGGTTGATCTGGCTGTCATAGACCGCCCAATGCACCAGAAACCGCCGCCGCTCGTCCTGGTTTTCGATCCAGTGGCATTCGGGATCGTTGCGCGCCCAGAACAGTTGGCCCTTGAGCAGTTCTTCGTAGTATAGGCGCTGCGACAGCGCGAATTGCAGCTTGGTCGGGATCTCGCGGTCGCCGATGATGGTGCGCACCATCTCGGATTTCAGTTCCTCCTCCGAGGGCATGTTCGCCAGATGCACCTGCGCCTGCTGCGCGTCATTGGCCATGGTCAGCAACTCGGCCGCCACCGGAAACCCGCTGTCGCGCTTGTCCATGGCAAGGCTGCCAAAGAACCGCCCCGTGTCGCGCCCGACCAGCAGGTATTTCATGGAAAGCGCGCGGAAGGTGTAGAGCAGCCCCGAGAGATAGCGCGACACGATCCGCACCTCCTGTTTGCTGATCGCGCCCTCGGCTTCCATCGTCGCGGCCACGCGCAGGAGGTGGACCGTGATCACCTCGAATTTGCGGAAATAGCGGCGCGAGGCGAAGGTGTCGGTCAGGCCGACATGGTCTTGTGCGGGGTCCGCCACCCTTATCCTCCGTAGAGGTTCTTGTCGTGCTTCTCGACAATCGCCGCAAACCGGCGGGCAAAGCGTTCGTCCGCCTTGGCCTTTTTCTCCAGCACGTCGCGGGCAAACACCATGTGATCCTCATGCGCCTCCAGCATGTCGGCCATCTTCTGGTTGGTCGCGGTGCCGATGGCGGCCATCGCCGTCTGCGCCTCCTGGTCCGTCTGCACGCCGATCTCGTTGATGCGGTGGGCCACGTCCTGCTGCTGAGCGGTTTTCAGCGATTTGGTCAGGGCGTCATACAGCACCACGCGCTGTTGCGTGTCCGTCTGCAGCTTGTTGATCAGCACCATCTGCGTCGCCGCCTGGTTCTGCAGGCTATCGACCCAGGACTTGCCCTTTTCGATGTACCGCTCCAGCGTCTGCGACTTGGCCAGTTTGACCTGCTCATCCTGAACCTTGGCATTGTATTGCTTGTTCAGCTCGGCCAGTTCGGTTTCCAGCTTGGTGCGCGCGGCGGCGTCCTGTTCGACCGAGATCTTGTTTTCCAGTTCGATGATCCTTGGATCCATTGCCAGAATCTCGGCACGCAAGGCTTCGAGCTCTGCCACGGTCGCCTCACGGTCGTCCAGGGTCGCGGTCAGATTGGTTTCGACCTTTTCGCGCTGCTCTTCCAGAACCGACAGCTGACCTTGCAGCAGCTTCACGATTACGTCCGACTTGGCGATCAGATCCTGCAGCTTGTCGTCGATGTTGGCGGTGCGCATCCGTTCCTGCCGCATCGCTTCGGACTTGCCCTTGGAAAAAATGCCCACGAAACTCTCCCACCCGGTTTTCGAGCGCATCTCGTCGAAATCCTTGGAGAATGCGCTGGTCACATCGTCGAGTCCCATGATCAGCTCGGCGATGTTGGCGTTCATCACCTCGGTATGGGCATGCACGTCCTCGAGTGTGGCATTCTCGATGTCGATATCCGCCTCGGCCGTCCCGATCTTGGCCCGCGCCGCTTCGATCCGGCCGGTCAGGCTTTCGATCTGCGCCTGGCTTTCCTTCACCTTGCGCTGGGTTTCTTCGATCATCGCTTCGAATTGGGGGTTCGACATGCCACTGGGTCCGTTTTTCGTGTGCCACCATGACAGATAGGGAATGTTACGAGCATTTACATCCCCGAACCTGTCTTTCGGAAGAAACTGTGGCACCGCGCGCGGGAAATTGAAAGACACCGAGGGGTGAAATCGGTGCTTCGCCGCGGCCGGGCCGGTCGATGCGGACGCCCGTGCCAAAACGGTCAGGGCCGCAAGACAGCGGCTCTGACTTGTCAATTGGGCAAGGTCCGGTGGATTTGCCCCTAGCCGACCACGTTGAACTCCGGCCCATAGGGATAGCCGGTGATATTCTCGTTGCCGTCCTCGGTGATGACCAGAATGTCATGCTCCCGATAGCCGCCGGCGCCGGGCTGACCATCCGCAATGGTCAGCATCGGCTCCATCGAGATCACCATGCCAGGCTCCAGCACCGTGTCGATGTCTTCGCGCAACTCCAGCCCCGCTTCGCGGCCGTAGTAATGCGACAACACGCCGAAAGAATGGCCATAGCCGAAGGTCCGGTATTGCAGCAGGTCGCGTTCGGCAAGGAAGGCGTTGATCTTGTGTGTCACGTCGGCGCAGGACGCACCCGGTTTCAACAGGGACATCCCGTATTCATGCGCGGCCACGTTCGCTTCCCAGATCTTCAGGCTGGCGGCATCGACCTCCTGCACGAACATGGTTCGTTCCAGCGCCGTGTAATAGCCCGAGATCATCGGAAACGTGTTCAGCGACAGGATGTCGCCCCGTTCCAGAATGCGGCCCGTCACCGGGTTGTGCGCGCCGTCAGTGTTGACGCCGGACTGGAACCACACCCAGGTGTCGCGGTATTCCGCATCGGGAAACCGCTTGGCGATCTCCAGCTCCATCGCATCCCGCCCGGCCATGGCGACATCGATTTCGCGGACACCGGGCTTGACCGCCTCGCGGATGGCGTAGCCGCCGACATCGGCGACCTGCGCACCCTGACGGATCAGCGCGATTTCGGCGGGTGACTTCATCATCCGCTGGCGCATGGTGGTCTCGAACAGATCGACCGAAGCGGCCGGTTTCAGGAAATCCTCCATCTTCGCGCGCTGCAGAAGTGTCAGGTGATCGCTCTCATACCCGATCACCCGACCTTCGCCGGTGACAGACCGGATCGCACGCCAATAGTTGTCGCGCTGCCAATCGGTATAGGTGATGTTGTCGCCGTAACAGCGCCGCCACGGCTGGCCCGCGTCAATGCCAGCACTGATCGTGACCGCCTCGGCTTCGGTCACGACAAGGCCATAGGGACGCCCGAAGGCGCAATACAGGAACCCCGAGTAGTAGGCGATGTTGTGCATCGAGGTGAACACGGCGGCGGATACACCGAGTTCGTCCATGCGGCGGCGCAATTCTCCGAGGCGCGCCTCGTATTCGGCCTCCTCGAAGGGCAGTCTGGCCTGCTGGCCGTTGTGATAGCGATAGAATTCCGGACGTGCGGTCATCAGACCCTCCTTTGCAGAAAGGTCCCGGCGTTCAGGACGGGGGATTGGGCGCATGCCTGCAAGCGGCATGAGGCGACGCCATCGCCAGAGCCCGCGCGCACAATGTACGAAGTCGCAGAGTCGATCAAGCGCGACTTTGCCGGAATGACCTGCACTCACCCATTTGATCAAATTCGGATTGATTCATGATAGCGTGTGGACATAGACAAGGGCTGAGCCACCTGATTGTGTGCCTGTACCCCATTTCGAGCCGGAGGCCGACCCATGCTGGACACCATGACCGATCTCAAATCCCTGTTGAAGAAACCGGAACTGCTCGTGACACGGGCCTATATCGGCGGCCAATGGGTCGAGGGCGAGCACGGCACCTTTGCCGTGACCAATCCCGCCCGCGGCGACGTGGTGGCCGAAGTCGCCGATGTCAGCCGTGCCCAGGTGGCCGGCGCCATCGCCCAGGCCGAGGCCGCCCAGAAGGAATGGGCAAAACACACCGGCAAGGAGCGCGCCGCGATCCTGCGCCGCTGGTACGAGCTGATGATGGAAAACGCCGAGGATCTGGGCAAGATCCTGACCGCCGAACAAGGCAAGCCGCTGGCCGAAGCCATCGGCGAGATCGCCTATG
This sequence comes from Ruegeria sp. BHSB196, assembly GCF_059613135.1. Classification (NCBI taxonomy): domain Bacteria; kingdom Pseudomonadati; phylum Pseudomonadota; class Alphaproteobacteria; order Rhodobacterales; family Roseobacteraceae; genus Ruegeria; species Ruegeria sp. BHSB196. The sequence continues at coordinate 39,968 of NZ_JBXWRY010000006.1, read as the reverse complement.
GCGCCTCGTTCATCGAGTTCTTCGGCGAGGAGGCCAAGCGCATCTACGGCGAAACCATCCCCGGCCATCAACGCGACAAGCGGATCATGGTCCTGAAACAGCCCATCGGCGTCGCCGCTTCGATCACGCCCTGGAACTTCCCCAACGCGATGATCACCCGCAAGGCCGGTCCGGCCCTGGCTGCGGGCTGCGCCTTTGTCGCCCGCCCCGCCGCCGAAACGCCCCTGTCGGCGCTGGTGCTGGCGGTTCTGGCCGAGCAGGCAGGCATTCCGGCCGGTGTGTTCAACGTTGTCCCGTCGTCGCGCGCCAGCGAAATCGGCAAGGAATTCTGCGAGAACCCCGGCGTGCGCAAGCTGACCTTCACCGGTTCGACCGAGGTGGGCCGGATCCTGCTGCGCCAGGCCGCCGACCAGGTGATGAAATGCTCGATGGAACTGGGCGGCAACGCGCCCTTCATCGTCTTCGACGATGCCGATCTGGACGCCGCCGTCGAAGGCGCCATGCTCTGCAAGTTCCGCAACAACGGCCAGACCTGCGTCTGCGCCAACCGCATCTACGTGCAGGCCGGCGTCTATGACGCCTTCGCCGCCAAGCTGAAGGCGGCGGTCGAAAAGCTAAAGGTCGGCGACGGCCTGGCCGACGGCACCACCACCGGCCCGCTGATCAATGCCGACGCCGTCGCCAAGGTGCAGGAGCATCTTGCCGACGTCACCGCCAAGGGCGGCGCGATCCTGACCGGCGGCCTGCCGCATGATCTGGGCGGCACGTTCTTCCAGCCGACCGTCGTTACCGGCGTGACCCAGGACATGAAGGTGGCGCAGGAAGAAACCTTCGGCCCGCTCGCCCCGCTCTTCAAGTTCGAGGACGAAGACGAAGTGATCGCCATGGCGAACGATACGATCTTCGGCCTGGCCTCGTATTTCTACGCCAAGGATCTGAGCCGGGTCTGGAAGGTGGCCGAGGCGTTGGAATACGGTATCGTCGGGATCAATACCGGCATCATCTCAAGCGAGCTTGGACCGTTCGGCGGCGTCAAGCAGTCCGGCCTGGGACGCGAGGGCAGCCATCACGGTATGGAGGACTATCTGGAGATGAAATACATCTGCATGTCGGTCTGAGCACAGGCGGAAGGCCGCAACGGCCCGCCTTCGGGCGGGTCGTTTCCTGGCCGGCAAACGCCAGCTCTACGGTCCTTCCGCCCTGTCGTCCTCACCGAAATGACCGGGGAAAAACGACCGCGCCACATACATGCACACCTCAATCGCTCTGGCTCGGTCAAACGAGTCGGAGTGCAGGTGGAAATCCGTCCACAAGCCTTCCAGCAGCGCGATCAGCGCATCCGCCGCCAGGTTCGGATCCGCGCTTTCATACCCGCCTTCCTGTTTCAACTCCGCGCAAAGCCCGATGATGGCCGAGCGGAACCCCTGATCGCGCGAGTCGATGAAGCGGTAGACGTCCGGGTTGGAAAACGCCTCGGCGCGAAACGCAAACCAGATGGCCGCGTCCCGCGCATTCAGAACCGTTGGTGAGAAATCGGCCTCGATGATCCGGCGCAATCGCTCCGCGACGGACAGCGCCTGGTCCTCGGCAACGGACCGCCATTGCGCCGAATACTTGTCGGACAGTTCCTGAACCACCGCGAGAAGCAGGTTCTCCTTGGAGCGAAAATGCAGATTCACCATGCCGCGCGACAGACCCGACAATTCCTGAATGCTTGCCGATGTGGTGCCACGGATCCCGTACTTGAAGATCGAATCTGCAGCGGCTTCGATCAGTTGGCGACGATTTTGAGACTTGCTCAGCTCCCGCGCGTTCGACTGAGCACGCTTCATTGATCGCGGATCCTTCGGTCGTTGCAACTCAAAACGGCATCTGGTCTCTTGTCTCACTGGCCCGGCCGACAGCGCAAGGCTTGACTTTTCGTGAATGATCGTACATTTTGTGATAATTATTACAGAAAGCGGCGCCATGACCCTTGTGACGACAGAGTTCCAGTCCGTTCGAGACTGGGACAACACGCACTTCCTGCATCCCTGGGAAGGAATGGAGAGCCTCGGTGAAAACGATCGCACCTTCGTTGAAAGCGGCCAGGGGATCTATGTCACCACCGACAGCGGCGAACGGCTAATCGACGGGCCGGCAGGGATGTGGTGCGTGCAACTAGGGTATGGCAACGCCGAGATCGCGCAAGCCATGTCGAAACAGGCCATGGAGATGGCGTATTTCTCGCCGTTCACCAATGCCAATTCCGCCCCTGCTCGGCTTGCCAGGGAAATCGCCAAGCGCACGCCCGGCGACCTCAACCACGTCTTTTTCACGACCGGCGGATCCACCGCGGTCGACAGCGCATTGCGGTTCGTCCATTTCCGCAACAACCTTTTGGGAATGCCGGAAAAGAAGGTCGTGATTTCACGGCAGAAAGCCTATCACGGTTCGACCTATCTTGCGGCCTCGGTCTCGGGCAAGGAACGGGACAAGGGGTGGCTGGATCAGGCGACCGAACTCGTGCATTTCCTGCCCAACGTGAACCCCTACATCCGCAAACCGGGCCAGTCGGTCGCGGCGTTTCTCGACGAAAAGGTGGCCGATCTGGAATCCGCCATCCTCAAGATCGGTGCGGACCGGGTGGCAGCGTTCATCGCCGAACCGATCCTGTGCTCGGGCGGCGTCATCGTCCCGCCGGACGGGTATCATGCGCGCTGCCTCGAGGTGTGCCGGAGACACGACGTCCTGTACATCTCGGACGAGGTCGTGACCGGCTTCGGCCGTTTGGGCCACTGGTTCGCCTCCGAAGAGGTATTCGGCATTCGGCCCGACATCATCACCTGCGCCAAGGGCATGACCTCGGGGTATGTTCCGATGGGGGCCTGCATCCTTTCGGACCGGTTGACCGAGGATGTCAGCGGCGAACACGCCCAGGGCGCGACGTTTTCAAACGGCTTTACCTATTCCGGCCATCCGGTCAGCGCGGCGGCCGGGTTGAAGACGATCGAAATCATGGAGCGCGACGGCGTTCTGGACCACGTGCGTTCGATCACACCATTGTTCGAAGAGCGACTTCAGGCCTTGGCGGACTTGCCGCTGGTCGGTGACGCCCGCGGCATGGGTCTGGTGGGTTGCGTCGAATGCGTGACCGGGTCGGGCGCCGAAGACGCCTTGGAGCGCGACAGATCCGTGGGCGCGCTGATCGATCGGCATTGTCAGGACCATGGCCTGATCCTCCGCCCGATCATAAACATGTGTGTGTTCTCTCCACCCTTGATCATCACCGAAAGCGAACTGAACCGGATGTTCGACATTCTGGAAAAGGGAATCCGTCTGACCGCCGAAGACCTGTCCAGGCAGGGCGTCCCGACGGGCTGAACGCTCCATGGCTTGCGATCATCCGGGCCGCATCGCCTCGCGCGGCAGCCTGATCGGAAACCTGTCGCGAACCACGTCGTCGAGCTTGCGGCCAAAATAGTTCGGATAGTGGTTCGACAGGATGTCCTGCACCACCTCCCGGCTGCGTTCGAACATGTCCCGCCTCCCCTCCTTTTCCCACGTGCCCGTCAGCTCCCGATCCATGAGCGACGGATAGACATATTCGGTTTCCATGTAGCGCAGGGTCTGCGGGTTTCCGAGGAAATGCCCGGGATCGACCGCGCAATCATGGATCACATCGACCGACAGCGTGTCGTCGTTCACCTCGATTCCCCGCAACGTGCGAGAGATCATGCCGGCGGCTTCGTTGTCGATCACCATGGATTCGAAACTACACCCCATCAGGCTGCCGACCATGCCGCCGAATTCGCAAAGCCGGTTGGCCCCGGCATGGGCCGCCAGCGCAAAGGTGAGCGCCTTTTCAAATCCGTATTGCGCGTCCGGAAGCTTGGAATCCGTCATGCCGCAACCGACACTGGTCGGCAGGTCGTAGAAATTTCCCATCTGGATCGCGGCGGCCGAGATCAGCGCCTGTTCGCCGCTGCCGCCGGTGAAGGATCCCGTGCGCAGGTCGGTGATGAAGGGCCAGGCGGCAAAGACCACCGGGGTGCCGGGATTGATCAGGTTGGCGATGGCGACGCAGGACAGGGTTTCCGCGACCGCCTGCGCCAGGGTTCCGGCCAGGGGTGCGGGCGAGGTCGCCCCTGCCTGCGGCGGCACCGCAAGGTCGCAGACCAGTCCGAGCTTTGCCGTGTCGATCAGGATCTCCAGGTTCTCGCGACCGAACCGCAATGGCGAAACGATCGGACATCCTCCGAAAATGACGGACGGGCGTTCCAGAAACTTGCCTTCGCCACCCGACACCATGTCGAACATCCGGATCGCATCCGTGATATGTTCGCGGGTTCGGAAGGTCAGGCAGGCCGGTTTCTCGCTGCCGGCAAGGATTGCATAGAGCATGCTCATGTCATGCTCGTAATCCTGCGGAACGTCCGTGGCGAGCACCGTGTCGCCGGTCATGTGGATATTGTCCAGCCGGTCGACGAGGCGGGTGAAGTCATAGATGTCCTTGAGCGTCGATGGGCGGTAACTGCGCGTTTCGGCGTCAAAAGTCGTCACCGCGGTGCCCGAATTCGCGTAATAGACCTTGTCTTTGGTGCAATGCATGTCGTCCTTGCCGGCGCGGGATCCGCGCGCGTGCACATAGAACTCGTTGGCCGCCTTGGACAGAATGTCCTCCATCAGCGCTTTCGGAAAGCAAAGCCGGCCATGTTCGTTCACCGTTGCGCCCTTCGGCAGAACCAGCTCGAGCACTTCTTGCGTCGGGTCGCCAATACCAGTGCGTTCCAGAATGGCAAGCGCGGCCCCGTGTATCCGGCCCATGTCGGCCTCCGAAAGCGGCGTGTAACGCCCTCCCGAAATGCCGGGCCAGATCGCCTGCGAGGCGGCGTTGCCGGTTCGTATGGCCGCCCGCGCTTCGCGACCGCCGCCGCGCCGCCGGGTTCTGCGTTGAATGGTTTCTGACATGGTCGCACTCCGCGAGTCTTGCACCGGACATGCCGGCAGGATTGGCCGCACTTCGGTCAAACTTTTGAGATCATGCTGAAATAGCTTCTGTAGAATCCGGGCAGGCTCCATTCCATCTCTGACAGCGGTCCGGGAACGAACAGGTGGGAGTTCACACCCTCCTGATTGTGCCGGATGATCCGTTCGTCATCGAGCGAAGTGACATGCCAGAGCCAGGTCAGCGCGCTCTTGTCGTAATCCGTTCCTTCCTCGGCATCGCCTCTGACGAGCCAGACGATCTGAATGTCGGTCTGCTGCAGGCCGCGCGGAATGAAACGATACCCAACCACGTGATCCGCGTAGACGAGAAAGTAGTTCAGCGTCCCGATCCCCAGGTCCGTCGCCCCGCCGTCATGCCCCCGGAGCGTCCCCAGCGGAGGCGCAAGGGCTTCGCCGGTCCGGCTGCCCGTCAGATACCCGGGAAACAGGGGGTATCGGCGCCAGTAGACGTCCGCGCCCGGCGCGACGGCGTTTCGTCCGGTCAGATCGAGGTCGCCGATCGGTATGCCGTTTTCGGCCATGCGTTCGTGCAACGCGCCGCTGAACGCGCGCACCTGCTCTGGATCCTTGAGCGAATGGCTGCGGGAATAGTCCTTGTGCGACGGTGCGCAGTGATAGCACTCCAGGTAGTTCTCAAGCGCCAGTTTCCAGTTGGCCGGAACCGGATAGGACGCTTCGTGCGCGAGTTTGAGATTCTCGAATTCAAAGGGTCGAGACAACGGTTCCAGTCGCTCCAGGGCCGGGGCGAGCGGCGGTGCATCCTGTGCGGCGCACACGAAGATCAAACCCTGGAACACTGTCACCTGCACCGGAAGCAGGCCGTATGCGCCTGGATCGAATTCACTCCCCATCGCGCGCCCGTTTCTGAGCTGGCCGTTCAGGTCAAAGGTCCAGGCGTGGTAGGGGCAGACAAAGGCCCTGGCGGTTCCCTTTCGTTCCAGACAGACCCGCGAACCCCGATGCCTGCAGACATTCAGGTGCGCCCGGACGGCGTTTCCGCTGTCGCGCACGACGATCACCGACTCGGGTCCGTAGTCGAGCAGAAAGTAGTCACCCGGTTCGGGGATCTGGCTGACATGCCCGGCCCAGATCCAGTTTCGGTTCCAGAAAGCGCGGATGTCGTTCTCGTATACCGTTTGCGACGTGTAGAAATGGCGCGGCAGCGCATACCCTTCGCGGTAGCCGTCCATCAAATCGCGCATCTCCTGCAGGTCATCCTTGGGCATGGCGCACCTCATCTGGCTTCAAGGTCGATCAATTCGCGGCGGAACAGTTCTCGCTCCACATCCGCCGGATCCCGTTCAAAGTTTCGCGCGGCCATGTGGCCGGAATAGACGGCGTCGGCGATCAGGCCGGGATTTGCCGCATCGCCGATCAATTCCAGCTTGCTCAGGCTGCCCGGCGGCAAGCAGCGCAGCTCGTCGAAAAGCGCCGTTTCTCGCGCACGTTGCGTGACCATCAGGACCGTGCCGCAAGCCTCGGCCCGTTTCCGCCCCGTAAAGGCGCACTTCAACACAGCCTCTCCTGCCACCGTGCTTTCGAGCGTGTGCGAGGTGATCAGGCGAACGCCTTTCTCGAGCAGGCTGCGTTGCACCCGGACCTGTTCCAGCGTCAGCTCCGTGAACGGGGACACGATCGCGGCGGGCGTGACGAGCGTGATCTCGTGCCCAGCCAGCGCCAGGTGTTCCGCCAGCACGCCCGCGAGATAGCCTTGATCGTCGTCATAGATCACGAGCGGGCCGCTTGCCGGCTGTATTCCGGCCATGATGTCGTCGGGAGTCAGGACCAGTGTCTCCGGCGCCACGGCGACACCGGCCAACGCGGATTTGCCGCGCCCGTCCCGGCGCCAAACGGCGCCGGTTGCCACGAACACGTTGGGAATACCCAGTTCCACCACCTGTTCCCCCACAAGCCGGCTTTCGGTGAAGAGCTGTACATTGGCCCGTTGCTGGAGGTCATGAATCCTGTGATCGGCGACCCGTTTCCAGGCGGCGAGGCCACTCAGGCCGGATTCGCGCAAGACCCGCCCACCCAGCGCCGCCCCGGCTTCGGCCAGTGTCACCTCGTATCCGCGGCGCGCAAGCTGCATCGCGCACTCCAGACCCGCCGGACCGCCGCCGATCACCAGTGCGGTTTCCTCCCGCCCTCGGCCTTCGATCACCTCGGGGTGCCACCCGCGCCGCCACTCTTCGCCCATCGTCGGGTTCTGGGTGCACCGGATCGGGACGCCCAGCGTGTCCGACGAAACACAGATGTTGCAGCCGATGCATTCGCGGATTTCCTCGATCCTCCCTTCCTGGATCTTCTTGGGCAAGAACGGGTCGGCAATCGAAGGGCGTGCGGCGCCGATGAAATCCAGAACGCCCTTCCTGACCAGGGACGCCATCATGTCGGGCGACGTGAATCGTCCGACACCCACCACCGGTTTCGAAGTGACCTGCTTGACGAAATCGACATAGGGCGTCTGAAACCCGTCCCGAGGTTCAAACCGAGTGGTGGCGGAGTCGTTGCTCCAACCCGCAACATTGACATCCCAAAGGTCGGGCAGCTCCGCCAGCATCTCGACGACCGCGCGCCCCTCTTCCTGCGCCTGCATCCCGTCGGTACCCGACATTTCGTCCACCGCGAAGCGCAGCGCCACGGCGCAAGTGTCGCCGACCTCCTCCAGAGTGTCTTCCAGCAGTTCGCGTGTCAGGCGCAGACGGTTTTCCAATGACCCGCCATATTCGTCCGTCCGGTCGTTGAACTGTGGCAGAAGGAAGTGGTGCGGCAGCGTCATGTGGTGGCCTGCATAGACATAGACGATGTCGAATCCCGCCTCGCGCGACCGGCGAGCCGCAGCGCGATGCCAGTGCCGGAGTGCCCGGATGTCCGTCTTGTCCATGGCGCGTGCCTGTTTGGGATACGCGGTCTGCAGCGCCAGTTCCGACGGTGCCAGCAGCGGGGCCCGCGTCAGATGGTTCTGCGCGTGGTGGCCGTTGTGCACCAGTTCGATGGCCGCCAGCGCGCCCCTGTCGTGGACGGCATCCGTCATCAGCCGCAACGCGGGAATGTCCCTTTCGTCCCAGAGCCGGTTTTCGGCGAAGGGCGACAGATCCGACGTGGGGTGAATTTCGGTCTCCTGATTGGATACGACGGCCCAGCCGCCTTCGGCCTTGATCGCCCGCATCGCGGCCTCGGCGCGCGGGCGCAGATGCCCCATGCCGTTGCAATGGGGCACCTGGTAGAACCGGTTCCGGGCGGTTACGGGACCGATCTTCACCGTTTCGAACAGAACAGAATAAGCGTCGGCGCCTGACATCGCAGCGCAACCTCCGTCTCGCTTGAAAGGGGCCATGTCGGGAAAGGACAGTGATTGCCCTTTCCCGCAGTCAGGGTGTGTCGCTTCAGAACCCGGCCTTGATGCGTTCGAATTCCTTCAGCATCCGGGCTTCGAGTTCCGGCTTCACGGCATCGAAGAACAGACTGCCTTCGAAGAAGCTGTCCACGTCCGAGAACCCGTAGGTCTTGACAAGTTCCGGGTCGGCTTCGGCAAAGGCGTCGGCATTGGCATGGGCGTAGCCCCAGCTTTCGATGATGTATTTTCCGCTGGCGGCCGAACTCAGCGCATTCAGCATGTCATAAACCTGCTCATCCGATTGCTTGGCCGATTTCAGGTGCACATAGCCGCAGACCCAGGTGGCGATGCCTTTGTCCACGTCACGCATCATCACGGCCGGCGTTTCGTTCCAGATCAGGTTCAATTCCGACTGGTTCCAGCCCCAGCCCATCGTGACCTCGCCACTGGCGATCGCCTGGTCGAGCTGCCCCGCATCCGACCAGTAGAACCGCACGTTCGGGTGAACGGATCGCAGAAAGTCCGAAGCCTTCTGGAATTCCTCGTCGCTCATGTCGGTGTAGCTGGACGCGCCGGTGGCCAGCGCGGCAAGGGCATAGGCGCTGGAGGCCGCATCCGGAATCGCGACCTTGCCCTGATGGGCCGGATCCGCCATCAACTGCAGCGAAATGTCGTCCGCCGAGATCATGTCGGTCCGGTAGATCAAACCGGTGTTGCCCCATTCGAACGGCACCATGTAGGTCTGGCCGTCGATGGTGATGCCGTCGACCTCCTTGATCTTCGGCAGCAGCTTGTCCCAGTTCGACAGTTTGCTGGTGTCGATGGGCTTCAACAGGTCGGCCGCAACCCATTTGCGCAACGCGTCCGTGCACGGATGGGCGAGATCGGCCTCGAAACCCGATTGAAGCTTGGTGAACGCTTCCTCCTGGCTGCCGAAATACGTGTAACTCGGAGGGCCGCCGTATTTTTCGACATACTCCCCGAAAAAGCCGGGATCTTCGTAACCGGACCAGTCGAATACCACGAGGTCTTGCGCACCGGCCCAGGCGCCGCCTGCGATCACGGCGGCAACGGCCGCACCGGCGAATGTCTTGGTTCTGATAGTCATTCTTCTCCTCCCTGATTTATTCTTCGCGTCTGCCCAGATCGATGACCGACGCGTTTTGAACGCCGAGCCATACCCTGTCGCCGCGCTGATGATCGACCGTGTGGAAATAGTTGGGGACCGCAACCGACACGGGTTCGGGCAGATCCTCGCCCTGCACGTAGTAGTGGACGCTCTCGCCATAGAAGGCCACGTCCGACACCACGCCCTGGACATAGGCATCGTATCCCTCGGGTTTCTGCGCGCCGATGTCCAGCTGTTCGGGGCGGATGCCGACCAGCAGATTCCGATCATGGGCCGCGACGTTCGAGTTCACGCCAATGGTCATCCGACCAAATCCCTGAATGTCGACTTCGAGCTTGTCGCCCCTTTCCTCGACAACCTGCGCGTTCAGAAAGTTCATGCCCCCGATAAAGGCGGCAACTTCGCGGTCGCAGGGCTGGGCATAGATCACCTCGGGCCGGTCGACCTGTTTCAGCTTGCCCGCAAACATCACGCCGATGCGATCCGACATAGTCATCGCCTCGTATTGGTCATGCGTGACCATAACGAAGGTGATTCCGAGTTTCTGCTGCAAGCGCCGCATTTCCAGTTGCATCGCCTGGCGAAGGTTCTTGTCCAGCGCCGACAGAGGTTCGTCCAGCAGCAGAACCTTGGGACGCATCACCAACGCCCGGGCCAGCGCCACCCGCTGGCGTTGCCCGCCCGATAGCTCATTGGCCTTTCGGCTCTGCAGTCCGCCGAGTTCGACCATGTCCAGCGCCTCGGCGACGCGCTCATCGATTTCGTTGCGGGAGAGACCGGACTTGCGCAGGCCAAAGCCGACATTGTAGCCGACATTCAGGTGCGGAAAGATCGCATAGCTTTGGAACACCATGTTGGTCGGGCGCTTGTTTGCGGGAACGTCGCCCATCAACTGGCCGCCGATGCGGATTTCACCCTTTTCGTGATCCTGAAACCCCGCGATCATGCGCAGCGCCGTGGTCTTGCCGCAACCTGACGGCCCGAGCAGCGAGAAGAACTCGCCCTCTTTCAACGAGAGGTTCAGGTCGGAAACCGCCACGAACGTGCCAAAACGTTTTTCGACCCCGGTAATCTCGATGATGGTGTTCTGGTTCATCCCCATGGGCCCCTCTCAATCAGACCGCGGACTTGACCGAACGGCGGCGGAAGAATTCGGCGACCAACAGCAGCAGGACCGACGCCATCAGCAGCAGCGATCCGAGGGCCAGCGTGTTGGGCAGCTTGGCCGGGAACCGGATCTGGCTCCAGATGTACACGGGCAATGTCGGGCTGTTTCCGGACAGGAAGAACGCCAGCACGAACTCGTCGAAGGACACGGTGAAGGTGACGAGCAGGCTTGCGACAATTCCGGGAGCGACGATCGGCAAGGTCACGCGGCGGAACGTGCCGACGACGCTCTCGCCCAGATCGAACGCCGCCTCTTCCAGCGACTGGTCAAAATCATCAAAGGCCGATTTCATGATCGACACCGCGAATGGCAGCGCGACGAATACGTGGCCCAGGATCACCGTCGTCAGGGACGGTTTCAAGCCGATGCTGATGAAGAGAACCAGCATGGAACTCGCGACGATGATGCCGGGAATCACCAATGGCAGCATCACGAGCCCCTCGGACACCTCACGCCCCGTGAACCGGTAGCGCACATAGGCGCGCGCCGCAAAAAGGCCCAGCGACGTCGCCATCAGCGCCGTCACCGAACCGACGATCAGCGAATTGACCATGGCCTGCAGCAGCGTTTCCTGCGCGCCCAACTGGGCGTACCATTTGAACGTGAAGCCCTTGAGCGGGAAGGCGACGATTGTTCCGTCGTTGAACGAGAACAGGGGCAGCAGCAGAACCGGCAGATAGAGAAAGACCAGATACAGGATCGCGTAGATCATCAACCAGGGCAGGCGCGGTGTTCGGGTCATCTGATCCTCCGCCCCAGCGTCGTTGCGACCCACACGAACAGAAGCGCCACGCAGCCCACCGACGCCATCGCCAGCAAGGACAGCGTCGCCCCGAAGGGCCAGTTGTTGGCGGCGCCGAACTGGACCTGGATCAGGTTGGCCACCATCTTGCCTTCGGACCCGCCCACCAGGGCGGGCGTGACGTAATCTCCGACGGTCGGGATGAAGATGATCAGACAGGCCGCGATGATCCCCGGCACGGTCAGCGGCAGGGTCACGCGAAGAAAGCGTTCGAGCCTGTTGCACCCCAGGTCGGTTGCGGCTTCGAGCAGGCTGCGATCGATCTTTTGCAGAGAAACGTAAATGGGCAGGATGGCGAACGGCGCCCAGGCATGCGCCAGGGTCAGGACCACGGCAAACTCGTTGTAGAGCAGGAACGTGAGCGGTTCGTCGATCAGCCCGAGCGACAGGAGGGCCGAGTTCATCACGCCATTGAAGCCCAGGATGAGTTTCCAGCTGAACACCCGCAGCAGGTAGCTGCTCCAGAACGGGATGGTGATCAACAGCAGCCAGAGCGTCTTTTTCTGCGCACGGAAGGCGATAAAGTAGGCGATCGGATAGGCCAACACGACAGTCGCCAGGGTGACGGCCCCGGCGATGGCCACCGATCTGATCATCAGATGGCGCACCAGCGGATCGGTGAAGGCTTCGATGTAGTTGGCCAACGTCAGTTTGCGGCTGACCTCGACATAGGTTTGCGTCCAGAAGCTGTAGGCGACCAGGATGCACAGAGGCACTGCGACCAGAAGGCCGACATACAGCGTCGCCGGCGCGCTCAACGCGATGCCCTTGCCTGCCTCACTTCTGATCATGCCTGCCATGGTCTGGGCCCAACTGTCGCGACGATAACGCGTCGACCAAAAAATGGACAATCGTCCATTTAAATCTGGAATTATCCGGCAAGCTGTGTCAACACTTATTTTGGATGACAGATGGACAAGCGCAGCTGATGCCACCGGACAGAACAGCTCAAGATGCTGAATTGACACCCGATTCCCCAAGGCCACCCGGCGGGCGGCGCCAGCAGATCCGTGAGCAAAACCGGCTGGCCTTGATAAAGGCGGTGCTGGATTCGGTTGCGGAGAAGGGTATCTCGGAAACGTCCGTCAGCGAGATCGTTCAGCGCGCGGGTCTGTCCCGCGGGATGATTCACCTGCATTTCGGGGGCAAGGAAAACTTGGTGGATGAGGCCGCCCGTTTCTCGTCGGACCAGTATTACAAGGAGATTTATGCGCTTCTGAACACGGCTGGTCAATCCGGTCAGGAACGCATCGAGATGATCGTGCGCGCCGACCTAGGTGAGTCGGTACTCAACCGAAAGAACGTCTCGATCTGGTACGCGTTCCGCGGCGAAGCCCGCAATCGCGCCGCGGTTGCGGCCTTTTCGAATACGCGCGATGCAAAGCTGAGGAACATGATCCACAACGCGTTCCTCAGGATCGCCGGGGAAGCGAGGGTCGAAGATCCCGCTTTGGTGGCCCGCGACGCCACACACGGATTGCTGGCGATGCTGGAAGGGATGTGGACCGACTACCTGCTTCACCCGGACAGCTTCGACCGGAATGAGGCCATGCGGATCGTATTCCGCTTTCTCGCTGCGATGTTCCCGACCCATTTCAACGCACGCGGCGCATTGACGAACCGGTAGGATTACGGCGTTCCGAAAACAACAATGGCGCCAGGCAGCCCAGGATCGGCCTATTTCAACAACCCGACATCCGCGCCGTCGATGATGATGGCGAGATCCCAGAATTTTCGCAATTCCGCCTCGGCAGCCTTGGCGGCGGTGCCGTCTTCCGGAATCCGTTCGACGCGAAAGCCGAATTGCTCGAACCCGCTCAGATCGACCCGGCTCAGGATGATCGGGAATACGTTCCGTTCGATGGCGGCCGCGGCCAGTTTTCGCGCGACGGTGGCCGGCGCTTGCGGAACTTCGAAGATCCTGATGCCGATGCACGTCCAGTCTTCCATCACGCGGCGCCACAATGCGCCCGAAGGCGGTGTCGCCATGGGCATCAACAGCTTGCCCTCTTGACCCGACCCGGGCATGGCCAGGATGTCTTGATCCAGGTTGACGGGTCTTTGTTGCGAAATCCTGCCCAGGACATCCATCCAAACGTTCTGCATCAGCGTCGCTCCCAGTCTTCCGCAATCAGGCGCGCGGCGGCCTCGGCGCCGGTGTCGGGCAGGTCGATTTGGGACAGGGCCGCCCGAATTGGCTCCGTCGCGCCGTTGTCGAGACACTCGTCAAGCAGGCGGTCAAGCGCCATCAACTCGGTATCCGCGACCATGGCGCAAAGCCCGCGCTCGAACAGAGCCCTTGCGCGGCGGGTCTGATCATCGAGGTAGGGCGCGAATTGCGGGATCAGGATCGCCGGGATCTTGTGATAGAGGATCTCGTGGACCGAATTGTACCCTGCCGCCGAAACGACCAGATCTGCGGCAAGGCACAGTGACAGCGCCTCGAACGTGTGCACGACGCGGGTGTTTTTCCAGGTGAACAGCGACGGATCGATGGTGCTGCCCGGCCAGGTGACGATCAGGTGCAGGCAATCCGGACGCTCGGCCAGCTTGCCCGCAATCGTCTTCAACTGGGCCGTCCTGTCCGATGCGACGCCGCCGCCCAACATGCTCACCACCAGGTGCCGGAACTCCGTTCCGAACCGCTCGGCCAGACGCGATCGGAGCTCGGCTGGGTCGTTCGCGGATTGAACCGTCTGCTGAAGGATCGGGCCGACATAGTGGACGTGTTCGCCATAGCTGTAGGGTTCGTTGAGTTCCGAAAAGGCCTCAGTCGGTACGATGACGCGGTCAAAGACGGTTTCGCGGGCCAGCGCGGCGCGGTTCTCGCGCCCGCCCGGCATCAGCCCCCGCCGAATCCAGATCGATTTCAACTGCTTTTCCAGGATCACGCGCAGGATGGAGTCGAAGACGTATCCGCCGTCGAAGACCAGTTTTTCACCGTCCCGCAGCAGTCCGCTGAGGCGGCGATAGGACAGGATGTCGTTTGCATTCGGGTGCTCCTGCGCGTCGGCGCGCGGAACCAGCGGAACGCAGTCGAACCCGCGGCGCCGGACCAGCGGCACGCAGCTCGGGAACACGGCGAAGACCGGCTTGACCCGCTCTTGCATGGCTTGGGCTACGATGCCGCAGCGCTGCGCGTGTCCCAGACCTACGCCGTTGGTCGGCATGAACACGATGCGCGGCGGTGTCGGATCCGAACCGGAGGTGGGCGGCGCAAGCTTGGCGATGGACTCGAACCGGGCAATATCCACGGTCCGCAACCGCGGCGACTTGAGCACCTGCTCCCCGATCTGCGCCATGTTGCCGAGAATCCTGCCCGTCAGATAGCCGTCCAGCGCCAGCACGGATTTGGGGCCGAGCAGGCTGGGAGCTTTGGACGAAACTATCGCCTCGTCCTCGGTGCAGTCGATCACGACACCGCCGGCGGCCATCAGGACCACGGCCATCGCCGCCACGCGTTCGCCTGCCACGCCCTGCCCGAATACCGCAAGGATGTCCGTTTCCGCCGCCAGCGTCAGCGGCGACAGGTCGGTATACTGAAAAGTAGGCAGGTCGTAGAAGGACGATGACTTGATCTCGTCGTTCTGGGTACCGCTCACGATGATCTTGAGGCGATATGCGCCGTTGTGGCTCATCTGGGAAAGACACGGCAACAGGGCCGGATCGTCCAATTCCATCGAACCGAGTACGATCGTAAGCCGGGGCCGGTCGGACCTCGACCTTGCACCGGTTCGGATTTCGGCCAAAAGCGGGCCGATGGCGTTTGGCAGAACCGGATTGGATTGCGTGTCCGACAGGTCGATGACTTCAGCTTCCCGTCCCAGGGCATAGGCCAGCCTTGCCCGCGCGCCGACATGGCTTTGGTGATCGGGGAACCGGCCGACGGCGATCACTGCCACCTCCGGGCCGGGCTGCTTGTCCCGCAGCGAGCCCAGCAGGATGTCGTCGATATCCTCAGCGCCCAGCACGATGATCGCGCTGATCGCCATGTCTTCCCGATCCACGAGAAAGCGCGACGCCTCGTAGGTTCTGCCGCGGCCGGCATCCTCGGGGAGATAGTCGGCATCGATGCCGACCGAGAAGCCACGCGCCGACAATTGCGCCGCGAACATCAGCTGGGCGTCGAAGGATCGGATGTTCCGCGTGCCGGCTTCGACAAAGATCATGTCAAACCCCGACTTCGCCAGCCAGCGTTCCGGTCAGCATCCGCGCGAAATTCGCGGCGGAATACTGCGCCAGCACCGGTTCGATCCTGGAAACCTGGTCGTGGTACCGGCCGGGTTGGGTGACGCACTCGGCCACGATTGCATCCACGTCCTGCGGGCGGCAGGGGATGACGGCATCGCCGAACGCCTGTCCGGTATCGGGGTCCGTCAGAACCACCTTGCCGGCCGCAAGCGCCTCGGCAATGACACGCCCGAAACTCTCGCGCCAGGTTGGCGCCGTGAAATACACGAAGAAATCGATCGAATCCAAAAAGACATCCACATCCATGGACCCGAAGGGGAGCATCTGCCAATGCGCCCGCATGACCCCGGCTTCCAACAGTGAATCCGCGCCGAGAATCGCATTGTATTCAGCGTGTTCCGGGAAACAGGCATCCAGATCGGTCAGCGGTGGAAACTTTTCAAAACCCGGTCGCGAAAGCCGCCCGCGCCGGTCCCGCGGTTCGCGATGCGAGACCTCGACATCCGTTTCGCATATGTTGAACCAGTCATCCCCAAGGACATCCCAATACCGTGCAAATGGCGAAGCCGCCAGCCAGTCCCTCACCGTCGCGCGGTTGTGCGGCGAGATCGGCGCCAGGATCTTTCTGAGCGCCAGCGTCGAACCGCCGATCTGGCCGAGACACGCCGCCACGTCGAACCCTTCTCCACCTCCAGGACGCAGAAAGTTCTCGTGGGTCACGACGATCAGGGACCGCGCCACGATCCTTGCGTTGAATTCGTGCTGAAACTTGAGAAACGCTGGGTTGTGGAAGACGACCACATCCGCAGCGATTTCGGGCGCATCCCAGATCAACGGAATGCCGAACGTATCGAGGACGCTGCGCAACACAGGGGCGACATGCTGGCCGTCGCCGAACATTCTGGACCTCCGCGCATGCACCACGATCGATGCATGTTCGGCGGCCACTCGAAGCTCGGCCGCGACGGCGGCGGAGGTGCCTCCGGGAAATCTCGGTTCGATGACATATGCCAGCCTGGGACCGTCGATGCCTGTCGAGATCCTGTCAAACGCCATCGGCTTCAATAGAGAACCGCGCCGGTGAACCCGAGTTCGCCGGTATCACCGTCAAGCGCCTCGCGCGTGGACAGCGGCAGGTAGTCGAAGCGCAACCGGCCGAACGAGGCGGTGTCGTGGAAGTTCCGCAACTCCCGCGCCAGTTCGTCATCGCCCGTCATCAGTTCCGGGTTCTGCTCGATATAGGTCCAAAGCGCCTTGGTGTCGTTTTCGTTCAAAAGGCGATCAATCGTCAGCAACTGTTCAAGCGTCACTTCCGAACGGGCTCCGTGGGAGGTTGTCAGTAAAAGCATGGCCGTCACGACGGCAACGAGTCTCTTGTCAGGCATGGTCTTGACGCAATCGTTTTGTGTGGGCGCCGCAAATCACGCCCGGTTGCGGGCGATCACGGATCTGCGGCTGGAAATCGTCTCTAATTGCTCGCACTCCTCAACTTCTGAATGACCTGGTTGCGGAGTTCCTTGGCGACATCCCTGGGCGGTGCGCTTGCCCGGCGTTTGACCGGCTTCGGTTTGGACACCGCCACGCCGGAACTGGAACTCTCGCCGGCCAGCCACAATTCCACGATCCCCGGCGGGGTCTTGTTGCCGGATCCCGTGAAATCGCGCAGATCGGCATTGGCGTCTCGGGCCAGGGCCGCCGCCTGCTCTGCGTCTTGTTGGTGATAATAACGGACGTTGGACCGGCTTATCCCGAACCCGACGCGCGCGCTGTCCGCCAAGTCGTGCCCGGTCTGGACGAGTTCCGCCGCGACGGCATTGACGGCCGCGTCCGACAGGCTGCCGGGCGCGAACAGCCGGAACCTTGCCGTTTCGCCGCCGTCGGGCTCTGCCACGGCTCTGGCGGGTTCGGGTTTATCCGACGGCTGCAAACCCTCGTTGCCGGGCCGGTTCGGCGGGATGACCGCGGACAGGATCGCATCGCCCGTTTCCGGGCTTGCTTCCGGCACCACCGGAGCCGGCCTGGTCCATGCTTGTCCAACGGTAAAGGCAACCTCGCTGCCGTGGGTGTCGGACAGCACGGCGACCTTGACCGGAACCGGACGGTCGGAATCGGGCGCGGACCCGGCCCAAACTGAAACCGATGGGGATTCGATACCGGGTCGGGCCGAATAGGAAAGATCCTGCCCGGCTATCAGCGCCGCCAAGTCCGTCGAAACCGCCGGCGGGGGCAAGGCAGCGGTATCGGCAACGGCCGGAGGTTCCGAGCGATCAATCGCGGCAGCCAAGTCCTTGGCCGCGCTATCCGACGGCGCGCGGGATGCGGCCATCGCCGGGCGCTCGGAACCGCTCGGCCGGTCCCAATTCCCTACGGTTACACCCGCCGTGTCGGACCAAGCCGTCCGAGGCTCCAATTGCGGCGCGAACAGCTGGACCTGGGCAATCGCAACACGGGGCAGGTGCGGAGTCTCGGGCGCGGGAGTCTGTGCCACGGGCGTCGGCAACACCGTGGCCTTGGACGCCAACAGGCTCGGCTCCGGCCGCTCGTGGGCAACCGTCTGCAGCGTCTCCGGCCAACGCCACAACGGCGGCGGGTCGAATTTCTCGACCGCCAAGCTACGCGCCACAGTCACTGCGTCATCATCGGGAGGATTCAGCCGCGGGACAACCGTACTCAACTCCGGCGCTTGCATTGCGACGAGGGTCTGCCGGTTCGGCAGAGGCGCATCTGCAACTGCCGCATCCGCCGTCGGCGTCGGGGGCTGAGCGACCTCCGGGCTGCGCCAGTCGCTCCAATTCAGCACCAGGACCATCGGCGCCGAGATGGCCAGTCCGGCCGCAAACCCAATGGCCACCGCTCGGACGTTCTTTTTGAACCAGCCTTCCTTTGGAACCGTCCGGTGCACGAACGGTTCAGGCACGGGGGGAACGGCCGGCCGGAGCGCAGGGTCATCTCCGGCAACCGTATCGGGCCGGTCCGGCGTGTCCCGGCTTGCCGGAGTGTCCGTCGCGCGATTCGGCGTGGGATCGCCCCAGGCGACACTATGCTCCATGGCCAGGGAAAGACTGACGGCCGGTTCCGGTTGCCGGTCAGTCCCCGCATCGCCGTCTTTCCCCACCGCGTCGGAATCACGGCCATGCACTTTTTGCAAGCCACGCAACTCGCGCGGCAAATCTCTCATTTCTTTACGAAAACCCGGCCCACCGGCCTGCGCACCGTCTTGACCGGCGGTGTCAGCACCGCGCGCGGCCAGAACCTTCTTTCGTTGCCGGCGCGCCCATTCCAACTGTTCCTGCCAGCTTTTGCCGCCGATATTCGGCTCGTCCTCGGCAGCAGGGTCCGGCGGAGGCGCGCTTGCCGTTGGCTCCGCGTCCGTATCAGTCGATTCCGCGCGCTCGGACAGAATCCGCGCACGCTGTTCGCGGGCCTTCTCCAGTTTTTTCTGCCAATCGTCGGAACGAAAAAAATCATAGATGTCCAGTGCTTCCGCACTGTCAACATCGTCCGAACCGGACGGGGTATCTGCGCTTGTCGCCTTGCTCATGCCCTTCCCCCGTTGGGCCGCTGGGTACACACTGACTAGCTGGAACCGCAGGCAACTCTGGTACGGCTCCGCTCGCTCGTACCCCACGATTATACGAAGCAAACGGTGCCAAAACAAGCAAAGAGCCGGGAGCGTCGGCTCGGCGGGCGATTTCGCTTGCAAAGCACCGTCCGGGCCAATTTCACCATGCCACCGATGGATGGCGCCCCGGCCGACCGTCGAAACCTGCGATTGCGGCGGCCAGGCGGCATCGAAACCCCAAACGTCGGTACGCGCCGGCGTCCGGCCGCGATTTCCGCGGCCCGGGTCTGGCGGTGGTGCCTTTGGCGGCTTGTTGCAAGGGGATGGACGTGACCCGGAATGATCTCGATCAAATTCCGGTCGCAAAAAAGCTGCTAGGAACCCGGAAAACGGTGATCGTGACATCTGAAGATCGAGTCGCAAGGGAATGAACCAGCACACCACAAGACGCGCGTTTCTCCGCGCCCGGATGCTGCGCCGGACCGTGGATGCGGTGCGGCCGCCGGGTTTTGCCGAGACCGGTTTCTCCGACCTGTGCACCGGGTGCGGGGATTGTGTTCAGGCCTGCCCCGAGGGGATCCTTGCACTGGATGCGGACAGCCTTCCCATCGTCCATCTGAATGCCGGGGCCTGCACCTTCTGCGGCATCTGCGCCGAAACCTGCGAAACGGATGCTTTGCTGGTCGAGCGTGTGCCGGACTGGCCCTGGCGCGCGTCGGTCAAGCCGGAGTCCTGCCTGTCTATGACCGGCACCAGCTGCCGAACCTGCCAGGACGCCTGCGACCAGGGCGCGATTCGCTTCAAGCTGCAGCTTGGCGGCCGCGCGAAACCCGAGCTGGACGTGGACAGCTGCATTGGCTGCGGAGCCTGTGCGGCCTCGTGCCCGGTCAACGCCGTCGCGTTCGAGCGCCACGCCAAGCCTCGACAGGAGGCCCTTGCATGAACATCTGCGGCTGCCTTGTTCACGTCGCGCCCGACCGTGCCGACTCGGCGCGGAAGGCCATGACCGAAACCCGGGGCGTCGAGGTACACGCCGAGGCCGAGGATGGCCGATTTGTCGTCGTCGTCGAGGACACCGACGACCGTCTGGCGTCCGAGACCATCATGGATCTGCATCAGATCCCCGGCGTGATTTCGCTGTCCCTGACCTATCACCATTTCGAAGATCTCGCGGAGACGCGCCCGCGGCCCGATTCTCCCAGCCAACCGACCAGCAGGAGGCCCGTACAATGACTGTTTCTGAATCCCGCCGTACTTTCCTCAAGGCAACTGCGGCTGCCGCAACCGCTTCGGCCGCGGGCATACCGCTGGCTGGCGGTCAGGCCAATGCGCAGGTGGCCGGTCCGGACATCCGCTGGGACAAGGCCGCCTGCCGGTTCTGCGGCACGGGCTGTTCGGTTCTGGTGGGCACCAAGGACGGCCGCGTGGTCGCCACCCAGGGCGACCCGGACGCGCCGGTGAACCGGGGCCTGAACTGCATCAAGGGCTATTTCCTGTCCAAGATCATGTATGGCAAGGACCGCCTGACCACGCCGCTCTTGCGCAAGTCGAACGGCGTCTACGACAAGAATGGCGAGTTCGAGCCGGTGAGTTGGGACGAAGCCTTCGATGTCATGGCCCAGAAGTGGAAAGAGGCGCTGGCCAAGAAGGGGCCGACCAGCGTCGGCATGTTCGGGTCCGGCCAGTGGACGGTCTGGGAAGGCTATGCCGCGTCCAAGCTGATGAAGGCCGGGTTCCGGTCCAACAACATCGACCCCAACGCGCGGCACTGCATGGCCTCGGCCGTGGTGGGCTTCATCCGCACCTTCGGCATCGACGAACCGATGGGCTGTTACGACGACCTGGAGCATGCGGACACCTTCGTGCTCTGGGGCTCGAACATGGCCGAGATGCACCCGATCCTGTGGTCGCGCCTGACCGACACCCGTCTGACCAAACCGGGCTGCGAGGTGCATGTGCTTTCGACCTTCGAACACCGTTCGTTCGAACTGGCCGACAACGGCATCATCTTCGAGCCGCAGACCGACCTGGCCATTCTGAACTACATCGCCAACTACATCATCCAGACCGGCGCCGTGAACGAAGAGTTCGTGAAGAACCACGTCAATATCACCAAGACCGAAACCGATATCGGCTACGGTCTGCGCGAAGACAATCCGCTGCAGCAGGAAGCCGCGAACCCGAATTCGGGCAAGCTGGAGACCATCAGCTTCGAGGAATACGCCGAGTCGGTCGCCCCCTACACGCTGGAATACACGTCCGAACTGTCGGGCGTTCCCGCCGACAAGCTCGAAAAGCTGGCCAAGCAATATGCCGACCCGAACCGGAAGGTGATGAGCCTTTGGACCATGGG
Organism: Ruegeria sp. BHSB196; assembly: GCF_059613135.1. NCBI lineage: Bacteria > Pseudomonadati > Pseudomonadota > Alphaproteobacteria > Rhodobacterales > Roseobacteraceae > Ruegeria > Ruegeria sp. BHSB196. The sequence goes on along the minus strand of NZ_JBXWRY010000006.1, from coordinate 18,437 downwards.
ATTCAACCAGCACACCCGCGGATCCTGGGTGAACTCGCTGATGTACAACGTGCATCTGCTGGTCGGAAAGATTTCGGAACCGGGCAACTCGCCCTTCTCGCTGACCGGCCAGCCTTCGGCCTGCGGCACGGCGCGCGAGGTCGGCACCTTCGCCCACCGCCTGCCGGCTGACATGGTGGTGGCCAATGACGAGCATCGGAAGATCTGCGAAACGGCCTGGAACGTTCCCGAAGGCACCATTCCGCCCAAGCCCGGTTTCCACGCCGTGTTGCAGCACCGCAAGCTTAAGGATGGGGAGTTGAACGCCTATTGGGTACAGTGCACCAACAACATGCAGGCTGCGCCCAACATCAACGAAGAAGGCTATCCCGGCTATCGCAACCCCGACAACTTCATCACGGTGTCCGATCCCTATCCGACGGTGACGGCGGTGTCCGCCGACCTGATCCTGCCCACCGCCATGTGGGTGGAGAAGGAAGGCGCTTATGGCAACGCCGAGCGCCGCACCCAGTTCTGGCGTCAGCAGGTGAAAGCGCCGGGTGAAGCCAAGTCTGACCTGTGGCAGGTGATGGAGTTCTCGAAGCGCTTCACCGTCGAGGAGGCCTGGGGCGAAGAGCTGCTGGCCAAGATGCCCGAGCATCGCGGCAAGACCCTGTATGACGTGCTCTTTGCCAACGGCACCGTCGACAAGTTCCCGCTGTCCGAGACGGCGGAAGGCTTCGACAACGACGAATCCGAGCATTTCGGCTATTACGTGCAGAAGGGCCTGTTCGAGGAATATGCCCAGTTCGGCCGCGGCCATGCCCATGATCTGGCCCCGTTCGAAGTCTACCACCAGTCGCGCGGATTGCGTTGGCCCGTCGTGGACGGCAAGGAGACCCTGTATCGCTTCCGGGAAGGCTATGACCCCTACGTGCCGGAAGGCGCTGGCGTGAAGTTCTATGGCAAGCCGGACGGCAAGGCCAACATCATCTTTGCGCCCTACGAGCCGCCCGCGGAAGCTCCGGACGAGGAATACGATCTGTGGCTGTCCACCGGCCGTGTGCTGGAACACTGGCATTCGGGGTCGATGACCCGGCGGGTGCCGGAACTGCACCGTGCCTATCCTTCGGCGGTCGTCTACATGCACCCGCAGGACGCCAAGGATCGCGGTCTGCGGCGCGGGCAGGAGATCATCCTGTCCACCCGCCGCGGCGAGGTCACCAGCCGGGTCGAGACCCGCGGACGGAACAAGGTTCCGCGCGGTCTGGTCTTCATGCCGTGGTTCGATGAACACCAGCTGACCAACAAGCTGACGCTGGACGCGACCTGCCCGCTGTCGAAAGAGACCGACTTCAAGAAATGCGCCTGCAAGGTCGAGCGCGCGTAACCGGCAAGGATCGCAAAGGTAGTACCGCATGTCCCTTGCCGACAAACCCCTTTCGCCGCAACGGCGCCGGTTCCTGCAGGATTCGGCACGGGCGGCGGGCGGCTGCGTGCTTGCCGGGTCGGCCCTGGCCTGGCTGGCCCGCGACGCCCGCGCCCTCCCGGCCGAGGCGTTGCGCCCGCCCGGCGCATTGCCCGAAAAGGAGTTTCTGGCGGCCTGCATCCGCTGCGGGCTGTGCGTGCGGGACTGTCCCTACGATACCTTGAAGCTGGCGGAACTCGGGTCCGACGCGGCGGCCACCGGCACGCCCTATTTCACGGCCCGCGACATCCCCTGCGAGATGTGCGACGACATCCCGTGCGTCGCCGCCTGCCCGACCGGGGCGCTGGACCCCGGGCTGGACAACATCGACGACGCCAGGATGGGGGTCGCGGTTCTGGTCGATCAGGAAAACTGCCTGAATTTCCTGGGGCTGCGGTGTGATGTCTGCTATCGCGTCTGCCCCGTGATCGACGAGGCGATCACGCTGGAAACCGCGCACAACACCCGGTCGGGCCATCACGCGATGTTCATCCCGACCGTGCATGCGGACCGCTGCACCGGGTGCGGCATGTGCGAAAAAAGCTGTGTCCTGCCGGAAGCCGCGATCAAGGTGTTGCCCGCCCGCCTGGCGCGCGGCAGTTCGGCCGAGCATTACCGAAAGGGCTGGGAAGAGAAGGCCGCAAAGGGCGCGCCGGTGGTCGAAGGGATCATCGACCTGCCGGACCGTCTGCCCGGACCCGGCACCGACAATCTGGCCACGCCCGGCGGGTTCGCGCCGGGATACGATCTGCCGGAGGTGGGACAATGAGTGCCCGCACCCTCAAGCCCGTCGGCCAGGAGGCCCGCGACGTCAAAGGCTGGATCGGCGCGCATCGCTTTCTTCTGCTGCGTCGCGCAAGTCAGCTGTTCTTTCTGGCCCTTTTCTTGCTGGGTCCATGGTTCGGGATCTGGATCGTCGAAGGCACGTTGGCCGGGTCGCTGACACTCGGCGTGCTGCCCCTGACCGATCCGTTCATCCTGTTGCAGAGCGTCGTCGCGGGGCATTGGCCCGAACTGACCGCGCTGATCGGCGGGCTGATCGTGCTGATCGCCTATGCGCTGATCGGCGGGCGGGTCTACTGCTCGTGGGTATGCCCGATCAATCCGGTGACGGATGCAGCCAACTGGCTGCATCGCCGGCTGGACCTGCCCAAGGGCTGGCAGCCCAAACGCGGCACGCGCCTGTGGATCCTGGCGACGGTCCTGGTCGTCTCGGGGCTGACGGGCGTGATTGCCTGGGAACTGATCAACCCGATCACCATGCTCCACCGCGGTCTGGTCTTTGGCATGGGCTTTGTCTGGGCGATGATCGCGGCCATCTTCGTCTTTGACCTGTTCGTCGCGCGGCACGGCTGGTGCGGCCACCTGTGTCCGGTCGGCGCCTTCTACGGGCTGGTCGGTTCGAAAAGCCTGCTGCGGGTCAGTGCCCGGAACCGCGCCGCCTGCGACGATTGCATGGATTGCTACGCGGTCTGCCCGGAGAACCAGGTGATTTCGCCCGCGCTGAAAGGCAAGCCGGGAACCACGCCTCTGATCCTGTCGCCCGACTGCACGAATTGCGGCCGTTGCATCGATGTCTGCGCGGTCGATGTCTTTGCCTTTACTCACCGGTTCGACGACCGCGTCGCCCAACCCTCCGATCCAGTCGCGCCCGAGCCGCGCGCCGCCAGACCTATCTAAGGGAGTGCCAAAATGAACAAATCAATCGTGACAGGCGGAATTGCCCTTATCCCTGTTTTGCTCCTGAGTGGGTTCGCTCTGGCGCAGTCAGCCCAGGTGGAAACCTTGCGGGGAGCCGAGGTGGACGAACCCATCCCGCTCGATCAGATCCACAAGACGGTCGAGGGGCGCATGCAGCGCAACTATCGCCAGCAGCCGCCGTTGATCCCGCATTCGATCGAGCAGTACCAGATCGACGTGCGCACCAACCAGTGCCTGTCCTGCCACGACTGGACCAAGGCGGGCGAACGCAACGCGCCGACCCTGTCGATGACCCACTATCTGGACCGCGACGGCAACGAGCTGGATCAGATCGCGGGCACCCGGTACTTCTGCAATCAGTGTCACGTGCCGCAGGCCGACGCGCCGCCGCTGGTCGAAAACGTCTTTCAGCCATCCTCTGGCAACTGATTCAACGCAAGATTGAAAGGAGCACCGACATGGCAGACTCCCCCGAAAAACGCGGCTGGATCCGGCGGCTCTGGAACGGGATCTGGTCACCGGCCGTTGCATTCAGCTCAGGGTTCCTGATCCTTGCGGGGTTCCTGGCCGGCATCCTGTTCTGGGGCGGGTTTCACTGGACGCTGGAAATGACCAATACCGAAGAGTTCTGCGTCTCGTGCCACACGATGGAAACCAACCTCGGCGAGTATCGCGAGACGATCCATTACAACAACCACTCGGGTGTGCGTGCCATCTGTTCGGATTGCCACGTGCCCCACGAATGGAACCACAAGATCAAGGCCAAGATCATGGCCGTCAAGGATGTCTACTATGAGCTGGCCGGCACCATCAGCACGCCGGAGAAATACGAAGAGCATCGCCTGAGCATGGCCTCGGCCGTGTGGAAGAAGATGAAGGCGTCGGACAGCCGCGAATGCCGGAACTGTCACAATTTCGACTACATGGATTTCACGATCCAGGAAGCCCGCGCCGCATCCGAGCACCAGCGCGCCATCGACAACGGCATGACCTGTATCGACTGCCATCAGGGCATCGCCCACCGCCTGCCGCCCGGCTATCTCGAAGAATACCAGAACGTCACCGCCGAACTGAACGCAGACTCCGACGGTGCGCATCAGCAGGCAGCGGCAGACAGCGATCAGATCCGGTCCTACCTGACCAGATCGACGGATTGAGAAGGGGCACGACATGCTTGAAATACTTGGGACCATCGGCGGCAATGTGCTCAGCCTGCCGGGAATTCTGGGCCTGGCGCTGGGCATGATGACCCGCCAATTGTGGCTGGGCGCCCTGTTGGGCGGACTCGTCGGCATCCTGGAAACGCTGGTTTTCGCCGGGTGGCAATTCGCCCGTGTCGAGACCCTGGAACTGGTCATCGCGGTCATCGTCGGCGTCTGCGCTGGCAGCCTGGGAACCGCGATACGCCTGAAGGGCGCGACGGCCTGAGCGCAATCCCGGTGCGGTCGCACCGGGATTACGCAACCGTCCGCGCCTTGCCGCATGCCCACGGGACATGCGGCCCGCACCGGGTGGCGACCCTTCAACAGGCTGTTCCGGCGGGCAGTCGCGCCAGATCGTGACATACGCCCATGTGTGCCTTCCCAAGCAAGAGACTTTTTCAGTGGGGGAGGATCGCGCCCAGGCGACCGGAACGCCAGAGATCATCAGCGCCATCGACAGAAGAACTCTCAATAGCGCTTCCTCGATCTTTCACCGGAGCGGGCTGTTGCCGTGAAACACGGAAAGTAAGGCGGCGGAGCCCCGCGACTGCGACAGCAGCATCGAGACCGAGCTGGTGAAGAAGGGCCAGACCCGGATCGACGGATGGCTAAAAAAGATCATGGGGCATTTTGCGGCCGGGCTGGCGGCCCGGGATATCCAAGCTTACCTGCTCGATGTCCACGACCTAAAGGTCGTTGCGCATCTTTCCGGTCGCCTGACCCGAACAGGTGAATGTCACGGTCAGCGGGTTTTTGGGCTGCTCGGCAGTCATCAGAAGGCAACCCTGTCCTCACCCTTGAGGCCAAGAATGGCGCGGGTGTGAAACGGCATGCAAAACTGACCCCTATCTTGGGGTGATCGGCGTCCAAAAGTGACCCCCCTGACGATTGTGATCAGAAGCTTCCTCAAAAGCATGAGGGAGCAGTCAGGGGATGTTGGTTGTGGAGACGATCGCGAAGATCAGGCGAGCGCATTTCGTCGAGGGCAAGTCGATCAAGCAGATCTGCCGCGAGTTGCGGTTGTCGCGGAACACGGTGCGGAAAGTCATCAGAACTGGCGCGACCGAGTTCACCTATGACCGCACGACGCAGCCGCATCCGAAGATTGATCCCTGCGCGCGCCGAACTCACGCGTGACACTGTTCGCCGTCAGCATCCCCAGAAGCTGGGACAACACACTGAACCCGAGTTGAAAAAGGCTGACAGCCGCGAAAATCGCCACCACGACGACCAGCGACGCCTCGCGCTGGAATGGCAGGATGCGGTCAATGATGACCTGAAAGATAAAAGGCTCGACCAGCCCGAGTAAACGCAGGCAGATCGCCAGGAAAACCAGTTCCACATATAGCGGCGTGAACTTCCAGAGAGTTCGCCCGAACCAGGAGAGCGGTATCTCGCCCGCGCCTTCGGCCTTTCGTATTTTCATCGGCAATCGACGGCCTGCTCGGGCGCTGCGATGACGCAGGCACCAGGCAACGCATCCGCGTCAGGCGACACCGCGATGGCAATCAAACCGTCTGCCACGGGAAAGGCTGTGGAAAGCCGCTTGCGCAGGCTGTTACCGTTGACCGTGTCGAGTTCGTCCGCGATCGTGAGCGCGCGGCCGGGCGCGAAGCCATCGAGTGCGCTTTGCAGTTCCGAACGCGCAATGTCGACCGCATAGTTCGACATCTCCGCAAAACGGGAGCGCAGGTCGGCCGTGCGGTCCTCAAGCCTGTCCTCGGGTCCCTTGTCGCGGAATTCGGCATAGGCGTTGCGTACCACCCGCTCGACATCGACAAGTCTGGCGGCCTCGACCTCGCCCAGCATGAAGAGGATGCGCAAGTCACGTGTATAGTTGGCGAAGGATGCTCCGAACCCATAACTTGCCCGAAGCTTCGTGCGGACGGCGTCGAACAGCATGCTGTTTTCCCCGCCACCGAGCGCATCAAAGAGCAGCAGATCTTCCATCTCCTGACCCTTGCTGGTCGGTGGAAGCGGGCCGATGAAGGCAAGGAACGCCACGTTGGCATCGGGCATGTGCAGCAGGATGCGCCTGGGCGCGAAATCGGCTTGCGCGTCACGGTTGATCGTCCCGTTCGCCTCAGGCAGTCCGTCGAACAAGCCATCGACAAGCTCGCCGGCCTTCTCCGCCGTCAGGTCGCCGGAGACGACGACTGCGTCGGGCGCACGTGTGAATGTCTCGCGGTGCCAGGCGACCACGTCATCGCGCGTCAGCCGCGTGAATAGTCCGGGCTGATCGAGCGACAGAGCATTGCGCAAGGGCTGATCCCCAAAAATAGCCCAGCGGACGGCATCAAAACTCACATGCGCGGGCTGCGATCGCGCCTCGGTCATGCGCTGGTCGATCTGATCGCGGATACGCGTGAACCAGGCCTCTTCCAGAGTCGGAGCGCGCAGGTGAGCGCCCGCGATCTCAACGACTTGGGCGATGTTCTCCTTTTTCGCCGTGAGTTCGCCGATCACGTGATCGACCGCCGCGATGAAAAGCTGCCCCTGCGCCTCCAGATCGGCGAAGGTTTCCACGACTTCACCGGCCGGATAGTCGTCGGCCCCGCCAGCGAGGATCAGTTGCGCCCCCACATAAGGCGCGGCTTGGTTGACACCGGCGCGATAGCCCCAGTCACTGGGCCAGGCTGCCTGGATCGAAACGTAGTTGTTCTCCGGCAGATGCAGCAGGGTGTATTCAATCCCGCCGGGGCTGGTCTCTCGGCTGGCGGTGGTTCCCGGGTTGCAGGCCGCCAGCGCCAAGGCAAGAGACAGGGCAATCAGCATGCGTGTCATTCGAAATGCTCCTCTGGTCCGATCATGGCGACGGCCGTGCGGCCCTCGCCCGCGAGTTGACGAAGAATTGTGTTGTTGATTTCGCGCGACAGTTGGTCTCGCAGATGCACAAGCGCGTCTTGAGACAGCGGATCGCGCAGGGCAGATACCCGGCGCAAAACATAGCTTGCCGTCCAGCGCGCGGTTTCATCGGCGTCCGACCAATCGGGCCAGAAACCCTCGAAACGCTTGAGGACGCGCGAATATGTTGTATCGGGAACTCCCGTTGCTGCTACCCCGGCAAGCGAGGTCTCGAAGGCCCTGCGCAACTCGTCCAGCGACACGCCGCGATCCGGCTCGGCGGCAAAGCTGATCTCGACGTTGTCCTCGTCGATGGGCCAAATCTGTACGTCGAAACTGCGAGCGATGCTGGCGTCAAAGCGCAACGGCCCGGCCAGCCCGCCCGGCAGGTTGGTATCCAGAATATCCCTCAAGAGGGCCACCTGCGCTTCGAGCAGGTCGAATTGCACGGGTTCGGCCAGCGTCACCACCCGCCGCCAGATCAGGCGCGGGGTGGCATCGAGGTCCGGGAAATGAAATGTGGTCGAGGCGGGCGCGGCGAGATTGAAAGGCGGGGGTGCGAACTCGGATCGATCGCCTTCCGACTCGGGCCACCCCGCCGCGCGCATCGCACGCCGGACCTGCCGCGAGGTCACGTCACCGATGACGACCAAACGGGCAAGCTCGGGCCGGTGTGTTTCATCGTGCAGCGCGCGGGCGCTATCATAGTCCAGCCTCTCAATCTTCTTAGGCGTGCCCAGCGGCGACAGCGCATCGCGATTGCCTTGGTAAAGGAACGCATCCATCTTGACACCGGCCTGGACGTCCGGATTGCCCGCCACGCGCATCTCGTATTCGCGCAGAACGATGTCCCGCTCCTCCCTGGCGAAGTCGCCCGAGAGGGTGATGGGGTTGAAGACGCCGGAGAGCGTATCCAGAATTTCGGCCAAATCCTCCGACTGGCCAGACAGCCAGTAGCCAAGCGATATGCGTTTCGTCCAGGCGTTGGAATGGCGGGCCGCGGTGCGCTCACCCGTACCCACGGCGTTCAGCCAAACCAGGTGTTCAAGGTAGTGAAAGCTGAGCGGGTTGGCGCGGTCGCCCTGAGGAAAGACGACATGAATTTCCACACGCTCTGGTGTTGGCGCATCCACGAGCCAGGGAGTAATCGCTGAAGTCGTTTCATCACGTAACGGGATGACGTTGCCGACAAGAGCGAAGGCGCAGGCCAATACGAAAAGAACCGCGGCGAACTTGCGGACGAATGCGCTAAATCTCAATTCAACACCAATAAAATTGTAGACTTTTGCAAGACTTAGGCCAATTCTCTCAAACGACAGCCAATTCCTGACAGTCCACATTGAATGAGACCCTTCGGCAAATACAGCATCTCCTCGACCCTGTCTTCGCGAAGGATCGTAGGAGTACAGAGATCGTCCATTGCGACCAGACCGATACGCCGCGCGTTGAGGTCAGGACCCATTCCTGCTCCAGCCAGTTACTTCCTGAGAATCTTTTCCTTCAGGAAAAAGTAGCCCATGGCAAAAAGGACGAATGAGATGTTTCTTGCCGACCAAAGCTCTGTCCCTGACCGAAGTAGCCATGAAAGAACCTGAAAGCCGATCAGTAGTATTGCAAAATCTATCAGGTACGGAACGATTTTCATTTCTTCTCCTGTGGATGGCGGGGCAGATGGCCCCGCCAAGTCTCTTGGATGTATCTCGTCAGTTACCGTGGGCCGGAAAACGGCTCTGCTGAGCGATCAACGTAACCGCGGCCTCTGGCATTGCTCATCTCGGCATAGGACGGACCGTCGAACGCCCGGCCTACAGCGCCGCATCCGACAACACCCACTGCTGCTCCTACCGCAGCCCCGCCGACGCGACCTCTGGCCCCACCTCGGCTCCCGATTTCCGAGCCTGCTTGCGTCGCCGCGGCAACGCACGCTCCGTAGCCAGCTCCATCGCCACCGCCCCCTCCGCCACCGCCACCGAAGCTGACGTTGCTGTAGAGATCGGTTACCGCGTTCTCAAGATCTTCAGACATCTTCCTGTCTTCCTTCCTTGTGCAGCGCGGGCATGCTACCCTTGCCGCGTAGCTGTCTGCCGGGTTTTCCTGCCCGGCGGCTCAATCGGGTGAGGGAAGCTGAACCCTTTCCTCACCCACTTTCGCCCAAGCTCGGTGGCCAGGGCGAAACCTGCATCGGCGCTCAATGGCGCCAGAAATGGCTCACCGAAATTGTCTGGCTATCCAAGGCTTGGATGTGGTGAGACCAACCCGTCGGCTGAACCGACAACCCGCCGGGAGCCAGGACAACCGGGAATGCCTTGGCCGCGCGTGCCTTCGGGTAGATGCCGAAGCCGGGGCCTCGGGGCGAAACCAGCAGCGATGGTCGTTGTTGCGGGCCTTCCCCCTTTGAAAAATCAACGAAGCCAGCTTTGGCAGCTTCCTGGGAAGCAAGGGAGCGAGCAAAAAGTCAAGGTTCATGCCACCGCCTCCCTCGGACGGCTCCGGGCCGCATTTCGGGTCCAGCGGTTGATCCGTCGCACCGAACCATCGGCGTTGCGACGCAGGCTGGTCGCCACCGTTTCGTTCGGGAACACGTTATGCATCATGTCGCGCAGGACCTCGCGAGTGCTGCCGTAAGGCGTAACCCAGTCGTTCAAAAAGAGCCGGGCGCCACAATTCCATTCGTCGTAGCGCAAGGCCCTGCCGGTGGCATGCACGTCGCGCTCGACTGCCTTCGACAGCCACGCCCATGTGACCATCGCCGTGGGGAATCCTTCTTTCGTGAGATAGACGCGCGCTTGCCCGAACCATAGTGCCGGCAGTATCTCGACCCGGAAATAGTCGCCCAGCTTGAACTGCTTGTGGTACTCGGATTGTGCCAGCAACTCGAGCGCGTAGCCGACACTGGCGTAATGGTCTATGGTCACCACGCCTGCCGCTCCTGCCTTGCACCGCAGGCGTGGTGGGCCATCGCCACGACATCTTGGCCGAGACGCCGCTCGACGGTCTTCTGCAATAGAAGTTGGTCACCGAAAGGCGCGACCTGCCGTGTCAGGGTGATGGAATTCGCGCCCGGCGAATGTTCCCAAGTGGCGTATCCGATAGGCCTGCGATCCGCGTCGAGCGCGACGAAGGCCGTTCGTTCCCGCATGTGGTAGAGTAGCGCTGTACAGTAGTCTGCAATCCGCTTTTCGGATTCGTCGTGCCAATGTTCGATATCGAGAAGGGCCATGGCCCCGAGGCTGCGATAGGCCTCGATGGCAGGCCTGTCGGCATCGGGTTCGGGTAGTGGCGGGAGATGATTGGCCAGGTCGCAATTGCGGCTTGCCAAGGCCTTGATCGGCAGGCACCGCATCGCGTCCGGCCCTGCCGAAAAGAGCTTGTGCCACCAAGGGCCGGGACCGCGGCGGAACATCTCGACCGCGGCCAGTCGCGCGAGCGGGTAGTTCTGGTGATAATGGTACGGCGTCGAAGGGTTCGCGGCCGCGTCGGAGAGCGCTTCGAGATCACCGCCGAGATAAGACTCGTTCTCCCTTTTCCAGACGGCACAAAGGGGATCAAAAAGATCGGGGAATCGGTCACGCGCATGACCGATTACGGCAAGCTCACCCAGAAACGCACAGGTTTCACGAGCGACAGGCGGCATGGTTTCGTGCCCGGACAGGAGGATCTGAAGTGCATGGGCCGCCTCATGGGCAAGGCAAACCACATCATCGACCGTGCCCTGCCAAGCCATCGCAATGCGCGGCGACTGCCCTTTCCCGGGTGTGGAACGGCATGCAAAACTGACCCCCCATCTTGGGGTGATCGGCGTCCAAAAGTGACCCCCCAGATAATTCTGATCAGAAGCTTCCTCAAAAGCATGAGGGAGCAGTCAGGGGATGTTGGTTGTGGAGACGATCGCGAAGATCAGGCGAGCGCATTTCGTCGAGGGCAAGTCGATCAAGCAGATCTGCCGCGAGTTGCGGTTGTCGCGGAACACGGTGCGGAAAGTCATCAGAACTGGCGCGACCGAGTTCACCTATGACCGCACGACGCAGCCGCGTCCGAAGATTGATCCCTGGCGGCCCGAACTGGACGACATGCTGGCCGAGAATGCCCGACGGCCGAAGCGGGAACGCCTGACACTGATCCGGGTCTACGAGGAGCTGCGCAACCGCGGCTATGACGGCAGCTATGACGCCGTGCGCCGATATGCGGCCAGTTGGTCGAAGGCGACGCGGGAGGCCACGGCCAGTGCCTATGTCCCGCTGAGCTTCGATCCGGGCGAAGCCTACCAGTTCGACTGGAGCCATGAGATCGTGATCCTCGATGGCGTGACCACGACCGTGAAGGTTGCCCATGTCCGCCTGTGCCACAGCCGGATGGCCGCGGCAGCACGAGTGGTTGGCCGCCAAGGTGAACGATTTGCACAGAGCGTTCCTCAACCGGGTAAGAGAGCTCGATGCTGACGAATGGCAGAAGGAGAGACAAGCAGGCGGCGCAACAGGCCAAGAGGCGACCGAGGTCTAGTCTAGAGCGCTTTTCCAGTCATTGCCTCGTTGGATTTCGGTCCGTTCTTACGAACGCCACCGGCATCGAAGTGTTCAGCTACGAATCTGAAAAAATCATTCGAAATCAGCCGCTTGCAACCTGATCACCAAATCGGCGCAGTCATTAGGTCCGGAGAATATCGGCCCGGAGAGACCGATTGCTGGCCTCTTGGCACTGGGACAGGTGCTCAGCCCCTCCCGCATAACCTTCGAATACAACGGAAAAATCCGGCCAGAGCCGGATCGGGAGAACGCTTTCGCGAGGGCAAGTGGCGGAGGGGACGGAACGCCTGAAAACTCTGCTGGAAGTAGCGACCGGGATCTATTCTGAAATCGGCGAATCCAAGGAGGTTCTGTTCAACACCCGTGCCTGCGCTTGCTTACGCTGCTGGAAAAACAAAGCATGATCAAAACGGATACAAACCAAGAGCATTTTGTCCGCCGTTGCCGGTTCAAGGCCTTGGAGACTGGTCTGCGAGAAACGTTATCCGAAGAAGTCCTCCTTGAAACGATCAATCTGGTGCATCCGCTCGTGGAGGATCGTGACAATGCCGATATCGCCGTTCGAGAGGTGCCTCCAATACACAAAATGCCGCTCGTACTGGAAGAAATACCCCTCCACTCCGAATTCGGCCGGCACGGCCCGCGAATGCACACCGCGCGTTTCAATCTGCTCGAATGCGGCGAACAAGCCGGTGATGTAGGTTTCGGCCTGCGCCTCGCCCCACGTCTCACGGGTGTATCGGTAGATCTCGTCGAGCCGGACGGACGCCGCCTCCTGGACCCGGATCGCCATGCGCTCAGGTCCGGTTCCGGGCGATCACCTCGGCGGCGGTCAGCGGCTTGTAGCTCTCCTCGGGGGCCGCGAACGCGCGGTTCAACTCGGCCTTCAGCCGGTCGAAGGCTTCCCGCTCGACGCGCTCCTTGTCGCGGCGGATCAGATCTCGGATGTACTCGCTGACGTTCTCGTAGTCGCCGTCCTCGCCAACATTGGTCGCGACGAACTCGCTGAGCGCGCCGCTGACGCGCACGGTCATGGTGGTGGTCCGAGACATGGCGCTCTCCCTTGATCGCGTGTGTTTAAGATAACCAATATTGAACACGAAACAAGGGCCCGCTCGCCAGGCGGCGGTTCTGCCTACCCTTCTCCATCCTCGAAAACCAGGCGATCTGCCATCGTCAGCAGCAGAACCAGCACAACGTCCGAATGCCGCGCGAGCGAAACCAGGTGCTCGCCGTTCGGCCCACGCTCGCCCGCGAACCAGTATTTCACCGTCCGCTCGCTGGCCCCCGTCCACCTCATGGCGTACTTGATCGCCCGGTGGGTCGATCCGAGCTCCGCGTGCAATGCCATGGCCACGGCGGCGCGGTAGTCGGCCGGAACCTCCTCTGGGTGCACAAATGTGCCCATCTTCGGCACAACTGTGCCCATCTTCACCCGCATCTTCATGTGTTTCTCCGCTAAATGTTTGGAGAGACATGAAAACCGCAGAATCCGTCTGTGCCCGTGACGGGCCGGTCCGGAAAGCTGCGGCGGGCATCCGCACTTCCGAAGGTGAGGAAAATGAACGGCAGAACCGAAACGCCGGCGCATGGACGCATGAGAGGGCCGCTGTGCCTCGCCACCCGCCGAGGCACAGCTCGGCACCCGCAACGGGCTTGCCGGGGCTTTGCGCAGTGAACAGGGGCACGGTGAATGGCAGGTCAAAGCGTCAACACCGGAACGGGTAGCACGGCGGCCGAACAAGACGTACCCGCTGTCGCCTACGTTCGGATGTCGACAGACCACCAGAAGTACTCGACCGAGAACCAGCTGGACGTCATTCGCAAGTATGCCGAAGCCCGTGGCCTCACGATCCTGCGGACGTTCGAGGACTCCGGGCGATCCGGCTTGCGGCTCGATGGCCGGGAGGCGTTGCAGAGCCTGATGGCCGAGGTTCAATCCGGCCAGGCCGACTTCAAGGCCATTCTCGTCTATGACGTCAGCCGCTGGGGTCGATTTCAGGACGCCGACGAGGGCGCCTATCATGAGCACGTCTGCTCCCGCGCCGGCATCCGGGTCCATTACTGCGGCGAGCAGTTCGAGAACGACGGCAGCATCGGCTCGAACCTCCTGAAGACCGTGAAGCGCGTGATGGCCGGCGAGTACAGCCGCGAGCTGTCGGTAAAGGTCTTCGCCGGGCAGTGCCGCCTCGTGGAGCTCGGTTATCGTCAGGGCGGCGCCGCCGGATACGGGCTGCGGCGCGTGCTGATCGACGAGCACGGCAACCCCAAGGGCGAGCTGTCTCGCGGCGAGCAGAAGAGCCTCCAGACCGACCGCGTGATCCTGGTCCCCGGCCCCGAGGAGGAGCAGCGGGTCGTTCAGCGCATGTACGAGATGTTCGTGAACGAGGGGCGTCCCGAGCGCGAGATCGCGGAGGTGCTGAACGCCGAAGGTCACCGGACCGATCTCGACCGGCCGTGGACCCGGGCGACCGTCCATCAGGTGCTGACCAACGAGAAGTACATTGGGAACAACGTCTTCAACAAGGTGTCGTTCAAGCTGAAGCAGCGCCGTGTCGTGAACCCTCGGGATATGTGGATCCGGGCGGAGGGCGCATTCCCGGCTATCGTCGATAAGGCCCTTTTCCTGCGGGCTCGAGAAATCGTCGACGCCCGCAGCCGCCATTTCTCCGACGAGGAACTGCTCGATGCCTTGCGCGCGATCCTCAAGCGGCAAGGCGTGCTGTCGGGCCTGATCATCGACGAGGAGGATGACCTGCCGTCCTCCAGCGCCTATCGCAGCCGCTTCGGCAGCCTGCTGCGCGCCTACCAGCTGATCGGCTACGAGCCGGACCGCGACTACAGCTACATCGAGGTGAACCGGGCGCTGCGGCAGGCGCATCCGCAGGTCGTGGCCGAAATCATCGCCGGGGTCACACGGCACGGCGGGTCGGCCGTGCAAGACCCCGACACCGATCTGGTTCGCGTCAACGACGAGTTCACCGTGTCCATCGTGCTGGCCCGATGCAGCGCCACGGCAGCCGGGTCGGTGCGCTGGCGCATCCGCCTCGACACTGGCCTTGTACCGGACATCACCATCGCCGTGCGCATGGACGAGGTGAACGAGGCGCCGCGCGACTACTACGTGCTGCCCAGCATCGACATGACCTTAGGGAAACTGAAATTCGCCGAGCAGAACGGGCTCGCGCTCGATGCGTACCGGTTCGACACGCTCGATTTCTTCTACGCGCTCGCCTCGCGGGCGAGGATCGCGGAGGTGGCGTGATGCCCGACGACACGGAGCTGACCAGCCAGAAACAGGTGACCCTCATCCCTTGTGACCGGATCAGGATCCTCAACCCCCGCGTCCGCAACCGTCGCACCTTCGAGGCGATGGTGGAAAACATCGCACGCATCGGCCTGAAGCGCCCGATCACCGTGGCACCCCGCGCCGCGACTGATCCTCAGGAGTATGACCTCGTCTGCGGTCAGGGCCGCCTCGAGGCCTTCATCGAACTCAAGCAGGACAATATCCCGGCCATCGTAATCGAAGCCGACGAGAGCGATTGCCTCGTCATGAGCCTCGTGGAGAACTGCGCCAGGCGGCAGCACAACCCGATCGATCTGATGCGCGAGATCGGCTCGCTTCGCCAACGCGGCTACAACGACCGCCAGATCGGCGAAAAGATCGGGGTGTCCTACGAGTACGTGAACATGATCGCCGGACTGCTGGAGAAAGGCGAGGAGCGCCTGGTCTCGGCCGTGGAAACCGGAACTCTTCCGCTGAACCTCGCCATCCAGATTTCCAAGACCGATGCTAAGGGCGCGCAGAAGGCGCTCATGGACGCCTACACCCAGAACAAGCTGCGCGGCCGGAAGTTGGCGCTCGTGCGCCGCCTGATCCAGCAACGCGAACTGCGCGGCCCGCAGATCCACAGCAACCAACTCGGACGCAAGCCTCCGAAACGGGCGCTCACGAGCGAGGGCCTTGTGCGGGCGTATCAGCAGGAGGCGACGCGCCAGAAGCTGCTTATCAAAAAGGCCGAGCTAACCCAGAGTCGGCTGATGTTCGTGCGCGAGGCGTTCCGGAAGCTCTGCGCGGACGAGCATTTCATGACCCTGCTCAGGGCCGAGGGGCTCGAGACAATGCCCGCCGACCTTGCGCGGCCCGTGACCGACGGGGCTCCGGCATGAAGCGCGAAGCACGCGACACCCCGAAGAGCGTCACGCTCGGGTTCGAGGACGACTGCGTCACGCTCCCAATCGATGCGATCCTGCCGCTCCGCGCCCTCGGGAAGTCCGCAAAATCCAGCCGGAAGTATCGGCAGATCGTGGCTTCCATCGCCCAGATCGGGATCGTCGAGCCGCCCGTCGTGGTTCGGAACCCTGACAAGTCCGCCACCTGGTTGCTGCTCGACGGCCATCTTCGGATCGAGGCGCTGAAGGATGCCGGCGAACAGGAAGTGGAGTGTCTGGTCTCCACCGACGATGAGGCCTTCACCTACAACCGCCAGGTCAGCCGCCTTGCGCCGATCCAGGAACACAAGATGATCCGAAAGGCGATCGAGCGCGGCGTGCCCGAGGAGAAGATCGCGCTCGCGCTCGATCTCAACATGAGCAGCATCCGGCGCAAGGTGCGCCTTCTGGACGGCATCTGCGAGGAAGCGGTTGGGATCCTGAAAGACAAGCCCGCGACCGGCGCGGTGTTCGACGCGCTGCGCAAGATGACGACCATGCGCCAAATCGAGGCGGCCGAACTGCTGGTCAACGCGAACAACTATTCCGTCGCCTACGTGAACGCGATCATCGCGGGGACGCCGCAGGCCCAGCTGGTCGAGTCGTCCAAGCCGAAGAAGGTCAAAGGCATCACGCCGGAGGCGATGGCGCGCATGGAGCAGGAACTCGCCCGCCTGCAGGAGGGCATCGCCTCGATTCAGGACACCTACGGCCAGGATCACCTGCATCTGACCGTCATCAAGGCCTACGTCAGCAAGCTGCTCGGCAACGCCAGGGTCGTTCGCTACCTCATGCAGACGCGCCCCGAATTCCTGTCCGAGTTTCAGACGATTGCCGAGATGGACTCCGTCATGCCGGCCGAGGCGGAATAGCCGGCGCGGCAGAGTTGATGGGGACCCGGCCCCGATAAGCGCGGGGACCGCGGGAGACGCCGGACTGTGGGCCGGATCGAGCGCGGCGGTGGAGATGGCGGCGAACCCGCTCGGGGCCCACCAGGCCGGCTTGAGTTTTCGCCGGCCGCGCAGCCGCGTTCGTGGCTGCGTTCCAACGGGGCGTGCCGGAGGCCGGGCAACTTCGGCACGCCCACCCGCCATGTCTTCTCGCTACTACTCGGTTGCGGCTGAACAGAACACGATCAAAGCAAATACAAAGCAGGAGCAAAGTGTCCGGCCGAGACTTTCAAACGCATGATTCTAAAGGGAATCGTAGTCATCGGTTATTGCTGTGAATCCTATCGTAGTCCCGCGAAATCGGAGGGAAGGCGATACGCAAAAACTCCGCTCAGAGTCGCCCTGCGTTCGCGCCCCGGCGAAATCGAATTCAGTGAGATCTTGTCTTACACTTGCCAGTTCGCACGTCTACGTCGAAGTGGTACAGATCACCAACGCATCAGGTCTGGTTCCGCTCGATCACTTCGGCTGCCGTCAACCGCGTGTAACTCTCCTCCGGCGCAGCGAAGACGCGTTTGAGCTCGGCCCCCAAGCCCTCCGAGGCTTGACGGCTGGCCCGTTCCATGTCGCGGCGGATAAGGTCGTGGATGTACTCGCTGGCGTTATCGTAGGCCCCATCTGGGCCAACCATGCTCATAACGAATTCGCTGAGATCGTCGCTGACGCGAACGGCAACCGTGATTTCGCGAGGCATGGCACTCTCCCCTACTGATCCATGCTCAGGATGACAAAAATCGCTCCCGGAGCAAGCGCGGCGCGAGACCGACGAGTTTGCCACGAGCCCGTCCCTGAGCGCCGTGTGGCTTTGCCAGCCCTCACCAATCTTGTGTTATATGCGCAGGGCGCCTCAAGACACTGACTTGCCTCTCTTTTTCTTTCACGCCTTCGTCTCTCTGCAACCGCTGTGAGTTGCGAGAAAGGAGACGATGATGAAACCGACCTGCTTGAACCAGAAAGAACTGGCGGAACGCTGGACCATTTCGCACCGAACCTTGGAACGCTGGCGCTGGGCTGGCGAGGGCCCTGCATACATGAAGATCGGAGGCCGAGTCGTCTATCGTATCGCCGATATCGAGGCCTTCGAACGCGACGTATTGAACGCCACGTTCGATCAGAGCCTCCCGGCCCGGTGACGCAGACCTCGTCCTCCCGACGTGCGGCGTCGCTCCAAGGCTCTGATTTGCGACGCTTTTCGATTGCGCCACCTTCCCGGCTCGGCTAGCCTCGGCTCAGGCCCAGTAAATGGGCGCGCATAGTTATCGTGCGCATCGCCCGAACCGGGAGAGCGTGATGGACAACGACAGGTCGGAACTTCGCTGGGGCGTCGAGCAGCGCCTCGAGTTCATAGAGTTCCGCCTGTTCTGGGAGGGACATGTGAACCGCAGCGACCTGATGGACCAGTTCGGGGTTTCGGTGAACCAGGCGTCCACCGACCTGAACCGCTTGTGAGCGATACTTGAACTGCGACTCCTATTCCTTCTGAGGGTAGGGGCGTTGGCCCATCTCTTCCATCATCTTCTCGCGGAAGACCTCCGCCGGCGTCTTCCACCCAAGG